>ANAW01000289.1:0-10681 GCA_000340945.1 Nocardiopsis synnemataformans DSM 44143
ATGCCATGGAGGCGCGCTACCAACTGCGCCATAGCCCCTTGTATGCCGGGCGGTTCCCCCGCTCGGCGATGGAATTACTGTACCGGAGGTTGGGGGTGGGTTGCGACCTCAGGGCCTGCGGGTGGACGTGCGGTGGCCGGTTTCCGCGCCGAATATCCTGGAGTGGTGCCCGAATCAAAGCTTGAGATCCAGATGCTCCACGACCGCCTGCTGGTGAAGTCGGTCCCGGACAGGACCGAGCGGCGCAGCAGCGCCGGCCTGGTCATCCCGGACACGGTCAAGCTGGCGACCAGGCTCGCGTGGGGAGAGGTCGTCGGCGCCGGGACCAGCGCCCGCCACGTGAAGACCGGGGACCGGGTGCTCTTCGACCCCGAGGAGCAGGGCGAGGTCGAGCTGAACGGCGAGCGCTACGTGATCCTGCGCGAGCGCGACGTGCACGCCGTCGCCAACGAGGCCCCCGAGCGCGGCACCGGCCTGTACCTGTAGCCGCCCGCGCCCGCCCGGCGGGCCCTCCGCGCGCCGTCCCGGGCCAGGCGCCCGCTCTCCGCGCGCGACCCCCGGGTCAGGCGCCCGCGCCGCTCCCGTCGGGGTTCGCGATGGCCTTGACCAGCGAGTGCACGCACAGGTTGAGGGCCTCGTAGGCAGGCGTGCGGCTGACGCTCACGTAGGCCCAGGCCGCGTAGAGCCCCGACCACAGGAGCTGCTGCGCCCACATCGGGGTGATCCTGGGATCGATGCTGCCGTCGGCGTGACCGCGCTCGACCAGGGAGAACAGGGCCCGGTCCGCCTCCCCGCACTCCTCCTCCAGCAGTTCGTCCCAGGAGTCGTCGGTCCCGAAGGCCAGCATGATCACCTTCTGGAGCCCGAAGTACTCGGGCACGAGCCGCCGGAAGGCCTCCAGCCCGGTTCCCTCGGTGGTGCGCGCCCGCTCGGTGGCCTCGTTGATGAGCTCGTCGGCGTACTCGCCGAGGGCGCACACCAGGTCGGCGCGTTCGGCGAAGTAGCGCTGGAGCGTACTGCGCGCCACACCCGCGGTTCTGGCCACCTGGGACAGGGGGGCCGAGGAGTTCTCCCCGAGCACCTTCACCGCCGCTTCGAGGATCGCGCGCCGGGTCCGGGCGCGGGTCCTCGTCTCTTCGTCTGAGGGAGCGCTCTTCACCATGCCCTCATCCTAGGCTTGTCGGTAATTGGTTGACAATAATCGGTCACCTATGACCTACTTTAAAACATGACTGATCCATCGAAGGTAGATACCGACTCGAACCCGGGCGCGCCCGAGCCCCGGTTCGCCCAGCTCCGGGTGCTGTGGTCGTTCGTGCGCCCGCACCGGAACAAGCTGGCGCTGGGCCTGGTCCTGGCCCTGTTCGGCTCGGCGCTCGAACTCGCCAACCCGATGGTGATCAAGCTGGTCCTGGACACCGTCTCCGGCGGGGGCGGCCTGCTCGTGCCGATCGCCCTGCTGCTGGGCCTGTTCGTGCTGGGCACGGTGTCCGGCCTGTGGCACTGGATCCTCCTGGGCACCGTCGCCGAGAAGGTGGTGCTGGACGCACGCACCTCACTCGTGCGCCGCTACTTCCGCGCCGCGCTCATCCCGCTGTCGCGCCGCTCCTCCGGCGAGCTCGTCACCCGGGCGACCTCCGACACGGTGCTCCTGCGCGAGGCCGCCTCCACCAGCGTCATCAGCCTCATCAACGGCAGCGTGCTGCTGGTGGGAACGCTGGTCATGATGGGCGTGCTGGACCTGTTCCTGCTCACGGTCACCTTCGTCGCGGTGCTCGTGGTCACCGTCCTGTTCCTGACGCTGATGCCCGCCCTGGCCAAGGCGCAGGAGAGGGCGCAGAACTCCCTGGGCCTGATGGGCGGAATGCTCGACGGCGCGCTGCGGGCGGTCCGCACGGTCAAGGTCAGCCGGGCCGAGGAGCGCCTGAGCGGCCAGATCCTCGAACACGCCCGGGAGTCCGCGCGGCACGGCATGCGCTCGGTGCGGCGCGAGGCGGTCGCCTGGACGATCGCGTTCAGCGGGATCCAGCTCGCCATCATCGCCATCCTGGGCGTGGGCGCGCTGCGGGTGTCCTCGGGCGCCATCGACGTCTCCACCCTCATCGCCTTCCTGCTCTACGCGTTCACTTTGATGACCCCGGTCATGGAGCTGTCCCAGAGCGTCACCACCCTCCAGTCGGGCGTCGCCGCGGCCAGGCGCATCCGCGAGGTGGAGGCCATCCCGCTCGAACCCTCCTCCGAGGCGCCGGACACGTCCGCACCGGCCGTCCCCGCGGACGGCGCCGCAGGCGAGGGCGCGTGCGGCCTCGCGCACGGGGAGCGCGCGGGCGCGCTGCTGGAGCTGCGCGGGGTCACCGCCCGGTACGCGCCCGGGGCCGAGTCCGCCCTGGACGGGGTGGACCTGGCCGTCCCCCGGCGCGGGCACACCGCGATCGTGGGGCCCTCGGGCGCGGGCAAGACCACCGTGTTCTCGCTGCTGCTGCGCTTCCTGGAACCCGAGGAGGGGCAGCTGTTCCTGGACGGGACCCCCTACCGGGAGCTCACCCCGGGCCAGGTGCGCGGCCGCTTCGCCTACGTGGAGCAGGACACCCCGGTCATCCCGGGCACCATCCGGGAGAACCTGCTGTTCAGCCGCCCCGACGCCACCGACGAGGAGGTGCGCCGGGTCCTGGGCCAGGTGCGGTTGGCCGACAAGGTCGACGCCCTGGAGGAAGGGCTGGACACCCCGCTGGACGCCACGTCCTTCTCCGGGGGCCAGCGCCAGCGCATCGCCCTGGCCCGCGCCCTGCTGCGCTCGCCGGACGTGCTGCTGCTGGACGAGGCCACCTCGCAGGTGGACGCGATCACCGAGGCCGCCATCACCGAGAGCGTGCGCGCCCACGCCGCCCGGGCGGCCGTGGTGACCATCGCGCACCGGTTGTCCACCGTGATCCACGCCGACACCATCGTGCTGATGGAGGACGGACGGGTGCGGGCCAGCGGCACGCACCGGGAGCTGATGGACCGGGACGAGCTGTACCGGGAGTTGATCGCGGCGCTGCACATCGCCGAGTCCGGGGCTCCCGCACCCGGCGGTGACCGGACGGAGGCGGACCGGGTGACCCCGGTCACGTGAGCGCGCGGTAGCATCCGGCCAGGACCGGACGGCGCGAACGGTTCGACGGCCACGGGGCCCAGCCCACGTGCTGTGCGCGATGCTGGCGGAAGGGTCTGCTGGAGGATGTGGGACGGGGCGGCCTGAAGCCAGGTCTCCTCGGTCTTGGCCTCGGCCAGTTCACGGGCCTGGAGATGGTAGCCGCAGTAGGGCAGGCGCTGGCCGCGCTACCAGCGGGACACGGCCTCGCGGCGCTGGTCCAGGCCGGTGTTCCACACCGCCCGACAGATATCGCCATAGACCTGACACGCCTGGGCCTGCTCGTCGGTGAGCGCGAGCCGGTACCGAAACCCCGTCAACACAGTGTGCACACCTCCCTTCGAACCAGCACACACCGTAGCCACGCCCTACGACATTCCGGTAGGGGAACGGCTGCCGTCTCCCCACGGCGCGGAAAGGGCGGCCGTCCGCCGCTCAGGAGGCGGCCGGGGACTCCGCGGTGCCGAACGGGTTGTCGACGACGTAGCGCCACAGCCCGTCCGCGCCCCGCCGGGCCACGTCGGTCGCGGTCCCCCGGATGTCGACCTCGGCGCCGTCCGGGCCGGTCCCCCGGATCGCCCAGTCCACGACGAGGAAGGCGATGTCGCCCGCCACGTGCGTCCGCCGGGGGATGACGCTGACGGGCACGCCCAGGCCCATCAGGCGCGCGTTGGCGTCGCGCCGCTCCGTTCCGGTCAGGGGGCGGGCGGGGTCCAGGACGAGGATGCCGTCCTCCTCGTAGACCCTCTCCACCTGGTCGGGGTCGCCGGAGTTGAAGGCGCTGGCGAACACGTGGGGGTGCTGCGCCGCCTCGGTCGTCAGGGGCAGAATGTCGCCATGCCCCGTGCTTCGATCGCTCATGGCCACAGCCAAGCAGACGCCTCCGCGGCTCACCAAGGGGAAAGCGGCCCCTGGGACCTCGAGCTGGTGCCCGACGCCGCGGGCGAGACACGCGAGCCCTCGGCGGCCTGCCCGGTGGAGGCCGCCCTGGGCGCCGTCTCGGGGCGCTGGACGACCCTGGTGCTGCGCGAATTGATGCACGGCCCGCGCTCCTACGGTGGGCTGCGCCGGGCGCTGCCACGGCTGAGCGACAAGGTGCTCTCCGACCGGCTGCGGGCCCTGGTGGACCTGGGGCTGGCCGAGCGCCGGGAGACCGCCGGGTTCCCGGTCCGCACGACGTACACGCTCACCGCCCGCGGGCTGCTGCTGCGGCCGCTGCTGGTGGAGCTCTACCGCACCGGCCAGGGGCTGCTGGCGTCGTCGGACCCGGGCACGGCTGACGCCGCTCCGGACACGGGTCCGGCCCCGGAGGCGCCGTGCGCCCCCGGGACCGGTCCGCTCGCTTCCGGCCCTTCCGACCGCGCCGTCAGCCCTTGACGGCTCCGGAGGTCAGGCCCGCCACGATCCTGCGTTGCAGGACCAGGGCGAAGATGATCAACGGGACCGACACCAGGACCGACGCGGCCATGATCTGCCCGATCGGGTTCTCGTAGCCGACCCGCTGGAAGGTCGCCACGAAGACCGGCACCGTCTGCACGTTCAGGTCGTTCGGGGCGAAGGAGAAGGCCAGCAGGAACTCGTTGGTGGCGTACACGAAGGTCAGGATGGCCGCCGCGCCCACGCCCGGCGCCGCCAGCGGCGCCACCACGCGCAGGAAGGCCTGGAACGGGGTCGCCCCGTCCACCTTCGCCGACTCCTCGATCTCCTTCGGGATGCCCGCGAAGAACGTGGTGAGGATGAAGACGGCCAGCGGCAGGGTCAGCGCCACGTACGGGATGATCATGCCCGCGAAGGAGTTGAGCAGGTTGATCCCGGTCCACTCGTTGAGCTGGAGGTACATCTGGTAGAGCGGGTTGACCAGCGCCACCGGCGGGAACAGTGTCGCGACCAGGGTGGCGGCCAGGATCGCGAACTTGCCCGCCAGCGGCAGCCGGGCCAGGGCGTAGCCCGCCAGCGAGGCCACCGGGATGCAGATCAGCGTGGTCACCGTCGCCACGATCAGCGAGTTGCGCAGCGCGAACTGGAAGCCCTGGTCGAAGATCTCCCGGTAGTTGCTGAGGTCGAAGGGCCCCTGGAAGATGTTCGGGTCGGTGATCGCCGCCGATCCCGACCGCAGGCTGGTCATCCCCATCCACAGGAACGGGAACAGGCACCACAGCAGCACCACGGCCAGCCCGAGCAGCTTGAGGGTGTTGCCCACCGCCGGGTGGACGCGTCGGCGCGGCTTGTGCACCGATCCGCTGGGCCTCACCGTCTCGGCCGTCATCGCTTCTCCTTCCGCGGCGCCTCACCGATCATGTGGCGGCCCATCCGGCTGATGAAGGCCAGGCCGACGAGCATGACGATGACGAACGTGACCGTGGACAACGCGTTGGCGTAGCCCAGGTCCGGGTCCCGGACCAGGTAGCGCTGCGCGTAGACCGACAGGGTGGCCAGCGAGTTCGAGTAGCCGGTGAACACGTACGCGAAGTCGAACATGCGCAGGGCGTCCACCGTGCGGAACAGCAGGGCCACGACGATCGACGGGCGCAGCAGCGGCAGGGTGATGTTCCAGAACCGCTGGAGCGCGTTGGCCCCGTCCACCCTGGCCGCCTCGTAGTAGTCCTTCGGGATGGTCTGGAGGCCCGCCAGCAGCAGCAGGGCCACGAACGGCGCGGTCTTCCACACGTCGGCGCTGATGATGCCGACCATGGACCAGACCGGGTCGCGCAGCCAGTTGATGTCCGTGCCGAGGACGGCGTTCACGAATCCCGGGTTGGGGTCGAACATGAACCGCCACACCTGCGCGGCCACGGCGGTGGGGATGACCCACGGGATCAGGATGACCGCGCGGGTCAGGCCCCGCCCGAAGAAGGCCTGGTGCATGATCAGCGCGAAGGCCATCCCGACGAGGAACTCCAGCGACACCGACGCGACCGTGAACACCAGGGTGTTCCAGACGGCGTTGAAGAAGCCGGAGTCGGTCAGGACGCGGACGTAGTTGTCGACGCCGGTGAACTCCTGGCGGAACCCCCGGATCTGGTAGAGGCTCATCCCGATCGCGTAGAAGACCGGGAAGAGCGCGATCACGGCCATGAAGGCGAACGACGGGGCGAGGAAGATCCGCCCCATCGCACGCTCACCCAGGCCCCTGCTCACGCGGACTGTCTGGGTCGTCGCCATGTGGCCTACTCTTGCTCGAGCGCGTCGTTGGCCGCCTGGTCAACCGCCTCCAGGGCCGCGTCGGGCTCCTCCTGCCCGCGGAAGGCCGGGTGCAGGCTGTCCTGCATGGCCAGGGACAGAGAGTTGTAGCCGGGCACCGGCGGGCGGGCCTGGGCCTGGGCGAGGATGTCGCCGAGCATCTGGAAGTCGGGGTCCTCGGTGTTCTCGTAGGCGCTCGCCATGGTCGGCGGCAGGCTGTTCTGGAGCAGGATGTCCTGCGCCTCGGGGTCGGTGGCCGCCCACAGGACGAACTCGCGGGCCAGGTCCTTGCTGTCGCTCAGCGTGCTGACCGCGTTGTTGAGCCCGCCCAGCGCGCTGGTGGTGCCCTCACCGCTGAAGGTGGGCAGCGGGGCGACCGCGAAGTCGTCCGCGACCGCGCTCTCCTCATCGCCCTCGCCCGCCAGGAGCGGGATGGCGTAGGGCCAGTTGCGCATGTAGACGGCCTCGCCCGCCTGGAACAGGGCGCGCGCGTCGTCCTCGACCATGGTGTCGAAGCCGTCGGCGTAGAACCCGCTCTCGTAGGCCTCGGTCATGAAGTCCAGGGCCGTGGTGGCGGCGTCGCCCTCCAGGAAGGTGCTCTGCTCCTGGGCGTCGTCGAACAGCTGGCCGCCCGCGGACCAGTACATCTCCAGGTAGTTGACGACGAAGCCCTCGTACTGGTCGCCCTGGCCGACGTAGGCGGAGATGCCCTCCTCCTCGGCGGCCGCCATGCCGGTCTCGTAGAGCTCGTCCCAGGTCGTGGGCGGCTCCTCGATGAGGTCGGTGCGGTAGTAGAGGAACGCGCCGTTGGAGGAGTAGGGCAGTGCGTACAGCTCCTGCTGCCACTGGGAGCTGTCGACGGCCCCCTCCAGGCTGACGCCCTCGACCTCGCCGCGCAGGTCCTCCAGGCTCTCGATGTAGCCGTACTCGGCGAACTCACCGGTCCAGATGACGTCCAGGCCCAGGACGTCGAACTCCCCCGCCTGGTTCTGCAGGTCCTGGAACATGGCCTGGCGCTGCTCGTCGGCGGTGGGGGCCAGGAAGAAGATGTCGACCTGCTGGTCGGGGTTGTTCTCGTTCCACAGGCGCGCGACCTCCTCGTGGATCGCGCGGTCGGCCCCGGTGACCGCCCAGACGAACGCCGGGTCCTCGGCGAGGCCCGCGGTCTCGCCGCCCTCCCCCGCGGTCTCCTCCCCCGGGGGCTCACCGCACGCGGTGGCCAGGGTGAGGCTCAGTGCGGCGAGCCCGGCAGCGCATGCGCGCACCGTGTACCTCTTCTGGTGTGAATGCACTGGCATGGCTCTCTCCTTCCGCGCCGGGTGGGTGTCCGGGCGCGCGGCGTCGAGTGTGTTCTGGGTCATCCCCCCGTGGTCGTGCGCAAACGATGCCATCGACTGTGTGACCTAGTCAACAGAGAATGCGTTCCGATATACGTCATGCGCGGAAAGGGACGGTATGTCGTCCGAATGTCCTCGTGAAAACGTTGCCATAACCAGGGTCGCGCTCCTACCGTGGACGGCATGGCCAGCCAACCCGCGAGCATGCGGGACGTCGCCCATCGAGCGGGGGTCTCCCTCTCGACGGTCTCCCGTGTGCTGCGCGGGGCGCCCGGGGTCGCCCCGGAGGTCCGCCAGCGCGTCCAGCGCGCCGCGGACGAGCTGGCCTACGTGGTCTCGCGCAACGCCTCGGGCCTGGTCACCGGCCGCACGGGGCGGGTCGCGGTGGTCGTGCCCTTCCTCCAGCCGTGGTTCTTCGGGGTGGTCCTCGCGGGGATCAGCGACGCGCTGCGCGAGGCGGACCTGGACATGCTCGTCTACCAGGTCGGCGAGACGCGGGCCCGGGAGGGCTGGACGCGGGCGCTGCCGCTGCGGCGCAACACCGACGCCGTGGTCACCGTGTCCATGGACCTGTCCGAGGAGGAGTGCCACCGGCTGGACGACGTGGGCGTGCCCGTGGTGCTGGTCGGGCAGAGGGTGGCCGGTCGGGCCAGCGTGTACATCGACGACCGGGCCGGTGCGGCGGGGGCCACCCGGCACCTGCTCAACCTGGGGCACACGCGCGTGGCCTACATCGCCTCCCGGTCCGAGACCTGGTCCAGCGCCAGTTCGCGGCACCGGTTGGAGGGGCACGAGGCGGCCATGGCGGAGGCGGGGCTGCCGCCGCGGAGCGTGGCCAAGGCCACCGGGCACACCGGCGGTGAGCTGGCCATGGGCGAGCTGCTGTCGGACCACGACCCGCCCACGGCCGTGCTGGCGGAGTTCGACGACATCGCGCTGGGCGCGTACCGCACGCTGCGCCGCTCGGGCGTGCGCGTGCCGGACTCGATCTCCCTCATGGGCTTCGACAACCACGACACCGCGGCGGTGATGGACCTGACCACCGTCGACCAGGCTCCCTACGACACCGGGCTGACCGCGGGTCGGCTCACCGTGGACATCCTCGGCGGGACGGCCGGGCGCCTCCAGGTGGAGATGCCCACCCAGCTCATCCTGAGGCAGTCCACCGCCGCGCCCCGGGGCACGCGCGGCCTGTTCTCATGACCACCCGAACACCTGGGGGAACCAACATGCAGCAGTGGTGGCGCGACGCGGTCCTGTACCAGGTCTACCCGCGCAGCTTCGCCGACGCCGACGGGGACGGGACCGGTGACATCGCGGGGATCACCGCGCGCCTGGGCCACGTCGCCGACCTGGGCGCGGACGGGATCTGGCTGTCGCCGTTCTACACCTCCCCGTGGGCGGACGGCGGGTACGACGTGGCCGACTTCCGCGACGTGGACCCGCGCCTGGGCACCCTGGAGGACTTCGACGCGATGGTGGCGGCCGCGCACGCGCTGGGCCTGCGGGTGATGGTCGACATCGTGCCCAACCACACCTCCGAGGAGCACCCGTGGTTCCGGGAGGCGCTGGAGGCCGGTCCCGGCTCGCCCGAGCGGGAGCTGTACGTGTTCCGCGACGGGCGGGGCGCGGACGGCGAGCTGCCGCCGACCAACTGGCGGTCGACGTTCGGCGGCCCGGCGTGGACCCGCGCGGCGGACGGGCAGTGGTACCTGCACATGTTCGCCCCCGAGCAGCCGGACCTGAACTGGGACGATCCGCGGGTGCGCGAGGAGTTCCGCGGCATCCTGCGGTTCTGGAGCGGGCGCGGGGTGGACGGGTTCCGGATCGATGTGGCGTACGCACTGGTCAAGGACCTGGAAGAGCCGCTGCGCGACCTGGTGCTGGTGGAGGGCGGCCGGTTCGAGGACATCCTGGCCAACCCGGACCACCCGTTCCTGGACCGGCCCGGGGTGCACGAGGTGTACCGGGACTGGCGGCGGGTGCTGGCCGGGTTCGACCCGCCCCGGGTCACGGTGGGCGAGGTGTGGCTGCCCGGTGACCGGCGGGTGCTGTACACGCGGCCGGACGAGCTGGACCAGGCGTTCAACTTCGACTTCCTGAGAACGGCGTGGGACGCCGACGCCTACCGGAGGGTGGTCGACTCCTCGATCGCCGACGCCGCGCGGGTGGGCACGGTGCCCACGTGGGTGATCGGCAACCACGACGTGGTGCGCCCGGTGTCAGTGCTGGGGCTGCCCCCGGGCACCGACCAGGGGGCGTGGCTGCTCTCCGACGGGCGCGATCCGGAACCGGACCTGGAGCTGGGTACGCGGCGGGCGCGGGCGCTGGCGCTGCTGGAGCTGTCGCTGCCGGGGTCGGCGTACGTGTACCAGGGCGAGGAGCTGGGGCTGCCGGAGGTGGCGGACCTGCCCGCGCGGGCGCTGGAGGACCCGCGGTGGGTGCGCAGCGGGCACACCGACAAGGGGCGGGACGGGTGCCGGGTACCGCTGCCGTGGACGGTGGAGGGGGCGTCGTACGGGTTCGGCGGAGGCGCCCCGTGGCTGCCCCAGCCCGAGGGGTGGGGCCGGTGGTCGGTGCAGGCCCAGACCGACGATCCCGGATCCGTGCTCTCCCTGTACCGCCGGGCTCTGGCGCACCGCGGGGAGTTCTCCTCGGACGAGGTCCTGACCTGGGACGACACGCTGAACCGGGGTCCGGTGCTGGCCTACTGGCGGGGCGAGGACGTGCTGGTGCTGGTCAACACGGGCGAGGAGGCGGTGGAGCTGCCGCCGGGCCGGGTGCTGGTGGCCAGCGCGGAGCTGGACGGGCGGCTCCCGGGGAACACCGCGGTGTGGCTGGGCCGGGAGGGACCGCCCCGCCGATCAGCACGGTCCCAGCCGCAGAGGTCCCAAGGGGCTCTCCCTACAAGAAACAGGCCCGCGGGAACCCTGGGCGAGCCGACCCCGACCACCGAGGCGAAGCCCCACGTTGCAAGGGACCGCCCCACCCGCCCCGCCGATCACCGCGACCCCGACCACAGGGGGGTACC
>ANAW01000290.1:0-4598 GCA_000340945.1 Nocardiopsis synnemataformans DSM 44143
CAAGGGAGTCGATCGGACCTGTTGGGGTCCTGCCGACTCCCTGAACCATAGCGGAATCCGGCCCGAACGTCGAAACGGTTTACGCGTCGTCGCTGAGCACGACCGGCTCGGGGAGGCTGGCCGCGTTGTGCTCCATCAGCCGCCACTGCCCCCGGCGCTCCTGGAGCACCGACCAGCAGCAGTTGCTGATCGGTCCCAGGATCTCGCGCTGCTCGTCGGGGATCCCCAGCATCCGGGCGATCCCCACCCTGAGGGCGGCGCCGTGGCTGACCACGACGAGCAGCCCCCCGGACGGGGTCTTGCCCAGCCCGCGCTCGACGGCGGCGCGCATCCGGTCACCGACCTCGGCGATGACCTCGCCGTCGGGGATGTCCATCCGCGCGTGTTCGACCGGCCAGCGCGCGGACAGCTCCGCCCCGGTCAGCCCCTCCCAGGAGCCGCCGAAGCGCTCGCGCAGCCCCTCGTCGAACTCCACGGGCACGCCGGAGGCCTGGGAGAGGTATCCGGCGGTGTCGGCGGCCCTGGTCAGGTCGGAGGCGACGATGACGTCGGGGTTCAACGAGGCGAGCAGTTCCCCCGCCCGCCTGGCCTGGGCGTGGCCGACCGGGTCGAGTGCGATGTCGGTCTGCCCCTGGAAACGGTTCTCGACGTTCCAGGACGTGCGTCCGTGCCGCCAGAACAGCACACGGGGGGTGTCGCTCACGTGGTGTGTCTCTCCGCTCGGAGTGTGGTCGGTGTCAGAGCTCGTCCAGCGGCGTGCGCTCGGCACCGCGCGCGCCCTCGGGCAGGTCGATCTCGGGGCAGTCCTTCCACAGCCGTTCGAGGCCGTAGTAGCCGCGCTCCTCCTCGTGCTGGATGTGCACGACGATGTCGGCGTAGTCCAGCAGGACCCAGCGACCGTCACGCTCGCCCTCGCGCCGGACCGGCTTGGCCCCGGTCTGGAGGCGGAGCTGGTCCTCGACCTCGTCGACGATCGCGCGGACCTGCCGGTCGTTGGGGGCCGAACACAGAACGAAGGCCTCGGTGATGACCAGCTGCTCGCTGACGTCGTAGGCGATGATCTCCTGGGCGAGCTTGTCGGAGGCGGCTTCCGCCGCGACCTTGACCAGCTCCAGTGCCCTGTCGGTGGCTGTCACGTTGTGCTTGCTGCCTTTCAGCTCTCTAGGTAGAGCCCGGTCTTGTTGATGTAGCGGACGATGCCGTCGGGGACCAGGTACCAGATGGGTTCGCCCTTGCGGACGCGTTCCCGGCACTCGGTCGAGGAGATGGCCAGCGCGGGGACCTCCACCAGGGAGACCTTGCCCTCGGGCAGTCCGGTGTCACTGAGGTGGTGACCGGGCCGGTTACAGCCTACGAAATGCGCGAGCTCGAAGAGTTCGTCTACGTTGTGCCAGCTCAGGATGGCGCCCAGCGCGTCCGCCCCGGTGATGAAGTACAGCTCCACGTCGGGGCCGTACTTGGCGCGCATCTCGCGCAGCGTGTCGAGGGTGTAGGTGGGCCCCGAGCGGTCGATCTCGATGCGGTCCACCCGGAACTGGGGGTTCTCGGCGGTGGCGATGACCGTCATCAGGTAGCGGTCCTCGGAGGGCGTCACCTTGGCCAGGTCCTTCTGCCAGGGCTGGCCGGTGGGGACGAACGCCACCTCGTCGAGCCCGAAGAGGTGGGCGACCTCACTGGCCGCCACGAGGTGGCCGTGGTGGATGGGGTCGAAGGTGCCGCCCATGACGCCGACCTTGGTCGGGCCGGTTCCTCCCCGGGAGGCGGGGGAGTCCTCGTTGCGGGATGCGTCGGAAGCTGCGTGCGCCACTGTGCGCTCCGTTTCGCCGTGGACGTTGCCGTTGCCGGGATCGGCCAACCGAGATTAGCCGACGGAGGGCACCACCGCTGTCCCCTTCCTCCCTTTTCGGTCCTTGCACTGGGACAACGAACGCCGTACCGGGTTCCTTCCCCGGGCAGGTCGGCGGCGCCCGGAGATCGCGTCATATCTCGAAGCCGGAAACCGTGGCCAAGCGCCATCACGGCGCATAGCATGCCGATATGGCCAACACACCAGACCGCGTCCGCGTCCGGCTCTCCGAGATCTCGCCCCGTGCCTACGAGCACCCCGCCGACCGTGGCGCCCTGGTCGCGCTGCGCTCGCTGCGCGGGTTCGACGAGGTGTTCAAGCGCCTGTCGGGGCTGTTCAACGAGCGCGCCCTGCGACTGATGTTCCTGTCCAGTGCCGTCCGGGTCGGACCCACCCAGTTCCCTCATGTGTACGACTACGTGCGCGACGCCGCCTACGTCCTGGACATGGACGAGGTCCCCGAGCTCTACATCCAGATGAACCCGAAGCCGAACGCCATGGCGATCGGCAGCAACCGCCCGTTCATCGTGATGACCACGGGCCTGTTCGAGCTGTTGGACGCCGAGGAGCAGCGCTTCGTCATCGGCCACGAGGTCGGTCACATCCTCAGCGGCCACGCCGTCTACCGCACCATGCTGCTGGCCCTGATCCGGCTGGCCACCCGCGTGGCGTGGGTGCCGCTGGGCTTCATCGGCATCCAGGCCATCGTGGCCGCGCTGGAGGAGTGGTACCGCAAGTCCGAGCTGTCCTGCGACCGCGCCGGGATCCTCGCCAGCCAGAACCCCGAGGCGGGCAAGCGCGCCCTGATGAAGCTGGCGGGCGGCTCCAAGCTCGTGGAGATGAACCCCGACGCCTTCCTGGAGCAGGCCCGCGAGTACGAGTCCGGCGGCGACGCCCGCGACAGCCTCATCAAGCTGATCAGCCTGGTCGGGCAGACGCACCCGTTCGCGGTGGTGCGCCTGGCCGAGCTGCACCGGTGGATCGAGGACGGCTCCTACCAGCGCATCATCGACGGCGACTACCCGCGCCGCTCCACCGACCGCGACGCCAGGGTGGGCGACGAGGCGCGCAAGGCCGCCAACTCCTACAAGGAGTCCTGGGACCGCACGGGCGACCCGCTGCTGGGCACCCTGCGCGACGTCGCGGGCAGCGCGGCCAGCGCGGGCGGCAAGATCTTCGACACCGTCGCCGACCGGTGGCGCAACGGCTCCTCCCGCACCAGCCAGGGCTCGGGGAACTCCTCCTGACCGGAACCCGTCCGGGGCACGCGCCCCCGGGAAACCCGGTGCCGGCCCCCCGCGCGGGGAGGCCGGCGCCCTGCCGCGAGGGGCGGCCCGTCGACACGGGCCGCCCCTCCGGTCTGTCCGGCGGGCACACGTCCTCACGCGCGGCTCAGCGCCGGTCGGCGAGGTAGGCGCGCACCCCCCGCCAGGCGGGGTGGGCGGGGTCGATGACCGCGAAGTGGTCGGCTCCGGCCGGCTCGTGGTGGTCCACGGTGTCCCCCGCGGCGCGCGCGGCGGCCACGTAGTCGCGGCTGTGGGCGACCGGGACGCGCTGGTCGGCGTCGCCGTGCACGACCAGCTGGGGCACCCCCAGCGGCACGCGCAGCAGCGGCGAGCTGGCGGCGTACACCCGCGCGGAGGGGTCGGAGCCGAGGAACGGCGCCACGGCGCCCTCGCCCAGGCCCTCCCGGGCGCAGCGCTCGGAGTCGGTGATGGGCGCGAGGGCGACCACGGCGCGCACGGGCGTGCGGGGGTGGAGCGCGTTGAGCAGGGCCAGGTGCCCGCCCGCCGAGTGGCCCACGGACACCGTGCGGGTCAGGTCGTAGCGGCCGGGCTCGCGGGCCGCGGCCTCGGCGAGCGCCACCAGGGCGCGGTCGACGTCGTCGAGCGTCCGCGGCCAGCCGCCCCCGTCACCGCCGGTGCGGCGGTACTCCACGTTCCACACCGCCCACCCGGCCGCGGCCAGGTCGCGGGCCAGCGGGTCCATGAGCCCGGCGCCGAACCCGTCGCGCCACCAGCCGCCGTGCAGCAGGGCGGCGACGGGCGCGGGCGCGTCCGCGCCGCCCCGCGGTTCCCACAGGTGCGCGATCTGGCTGGGGTGGTCTCCGTAGGCCACGGTGGTCGGCACGCGTCGCTCCTCGTCGTCGGTCCGGCTTCCCGCGGACGTTAACAGTCCTCCCCCCGCCGCGCGTCCCCGCGACGCGTCCCCACAGTGCGCCCCGCGCCGCGGGAAAGGCGCACCCCGGCGGGGCGGGCCCCGGCACACGACAGCGCCGACGGCGGTGCCGTCGGCGCTGTAGGGCGTCCGGGAGTGACCGGGAGCGGGTCCTAGAAGGCGGGACCGGCGGCCATGGCCTCGTCGACGGTCGTGGAGCGGGCCTCCTCGACCTCCTCGGCGAGCTCGTCCTCGTGGGCCTCGAACTCCTCGACCACGGCCGCGGAGAAGCTGCGCAGGGCGATCTCCTCGGTGAGGATGTCACCGCGGACGCGGTTGTTCTCACCGATCTGGGCGGTCGGGCTGTTGGCGGAGGTGGACAGGTCACCGCCGACGATGTTGTTGTCGATGTAGACGCCGCCGCTGACGCCGGTGACGCTCAGGTCGCCGTCGACGTAGTTGACGGAGGAGCAGAAGCCCTCCTGCTCCCCGGCGCCGACCGCGACCGGACCCGCGCCGCCGCTGTAGGTGGCCGCGCCGATCACCTCGCTGTCGCAGAGGATGCCGCCGCTGGCGGGGGTGTTGACGGGCAGGG
>ANAW01000291.1:0-30743 GCA_000340945.1 Nocardiopsis synnemataformans DSM 44143
GCTGTCGCAGAGGATGCCGCCGCTGGCGGGGTTGTTGACGGTCAGGGCGCCGCGCACCACGGAGTCGTAGATGTCGGCGTACTCGACACCGTCGGCCTTGACGGCGCCGCCGATGCGCGAGCCGGAGACGTAGACGGCGCCGACCTCGGCGTTGATGCTGCGGACGGAGGAGTCCACCACGTAGGCGAAGCCGTCGGTGTTGCCGCCGTCGACCGGGACGGCGCGCAGGGCGGCACCCGTGGAGCTGTTCTCCAGGTAGGTGCCGTAGGAACCGCGGTTGACCACGCGGTCACCGACGGAGCTCTCCTGGGAGTCGAAGTAGGCGTCCTGCTGGACGGTCACCTTCCCCTCGATCTCACCGCCGATGATGTGCAGGTTGGCACCCTGGCGGACGGTGACGTCGCCCTGGATGACCGTGCCGTCCAGGAAGCAGCTCTTGCCGGCGGGGACCGCGAGGTCCGTGGGCAGGGTGATGGCACCGCCGTGGCCCGAGCAGAGGGTGACCAGGTCAGCCTGGGCGGGGGAGGCCATCAGCGTGACACCACCGACGGCCAGGGCGGTCGTGGCGATGGCAGCGACCTTGCTCCGGAGCTTCATTCGGGGGATTCCTTTCGTTGTGACCGTGGGGGGGCGACACTCCGAGTGATGCGGAGGCGCGCCGTGAGACACCACAGTGAAATTACCGACCAGCCGTCGCTTTGGGAATACGTGCTAGACGAAGATTCGCTTCTGTCCAGGTTTCCAACGGGAAAACGCTCCAGATGCCAACGGCCCCTCGGACCCCGTCCGTCACTCTCGGTTCCGCACCGGACACACGGGTGCGACCGGCGCCGCGGACGGCCCCGTGTGCGGCTTCTCGCTGGCCGGGTCCGCCCGCGCGCGGGCGGCCCCCGACACGTGCGGCTACCGGAGGTGGCCGTCCCCGGTGACCACGTACTTGGTGGAGGTCATCTCGGTGAGGCCCATCGGACCTCTGGCGTGCAGCTTCTGGGTGGAGATGCCGATCTCGGCGCCGAAGCCGAACTCGCCGCCGTCGGTGAACCTGGTGGAGGCGTTGACCATGACCGCGGCGGCGTCGACCCGGGAGACGAAGTACCGGGAGGCCTTCAGCGAGTCGGTGACGATGGCCTCGGTGTGCTGGGTGGAGTACCTGCGGATGTGGGCGAGCGCCTCGTCGATGGTGGGCACCACGCGCACGGCCAGGTCCATGGACAGGTACTCGGTCGCCCAGTCCTCCTCCGTGGCCTCGACCACCCGGGCCCCGGTCGGGCGGGCGGCGGCGGCCTCCAGCACGCGGGGGTCGCCGTGCACGGTCACGCCGCTCTCGCCGAGGGCCTCCAGCACCCGCGGCAGGAACTCCTCGGCGACGGCCTCGTGCACCAGCAGGGTCTCGGCGGAGTTGCACACCGAGCAGCGCTGCGCCTTGGCGTTGGTGGCGATGGCCACGGCCTTGTCGAGGTCGGCGTCGGCGTCCACGTAGACGTGGCACAGGCCCTCGCCGGTCTCGATGACCGGCACGGTGGAGTCGCGCACCACGGCCTGGATGAGGGAGCCGCCACCGCGCGGGATGAGCACGTCCACCAGGCCGCGCGCCCGCATGAGCGCGGTGGAGGACTCGCGGGTGCGGCCGGGCACCATCTGGACGGCGTCCACCGGGACCCCGGTGCCCTCCAGGGCGTCCCGCAGGACTCCGACGATGGCGGTGTTGGAGGAGTAGGCCGAGGAGGAGCCGCGCAGCAGGGCGGCGTTGCCGCTCTTGAGGCACAGGGCGGCGGCGTCCACGGTGACGTTGGGACGGCCCTCGTAGATGATGCCGATGACACCGAGCGGCACCCGGATCTGGCGCAGGTCCAGGCCGTTGGGCAGCACGGACCCGCGCACGGACTCGCCCACCGGGTCGGGGAGCTCGACGATCTCGCGGACGGCCTCGGCGATGGCCTCGATCCGCTGCGGGGTGAGGGTGAGCCGGTCGACCATGGCCGGGCCGGTGCCCTCCTCGCGGGCCCGCGCCACGTCCTCGGCGTTGGCCGCGGTGATCTCGTCGGACCGCTTGACCAGGGCGTCGGCGATCGCCAGCAGTGCGGCGTCCTTGACCGCCCGGCTGAGCGGGGCGAGGTCGGCCGCCGCGTCCCTGGCCCGCCCGGCTACCGCGTGGACCTCGCGCTCGATGTCACTCATGGTGCTCTCTCTTGGTTGGGAGGCCATCCCGGCGTACCCGCCCTGCGGCGTCGAAGGGTCTCAGGGGCATGCGCCGGGGTGAACACTTCCAGCGTATAGCGCCGCGCGGTCGACGACGCGGTTGTCCACAGGCCGGATCCGGCGCGCCCCGCCGGAGCGGCGCGGACCCCGCCCGCGGCCCCGGGGCCGTCGTACACCCCGGGCACGACCGCCCTCCCCGGCGCTCAGCTCCACCCGTAGCGGGCGCGCAGGACGTCGGCGACCATCCAGAACAGCTCCTCGTCCATGACGGCCGCCTCGCGGCGGATGTCGTCCTCGTCGAACTCGAAGAGCCGGTCCGCCCGCACGTAGGAGTCGCGCTGCTCGCGGTCCCAGGGGCCCGAGCCGATCGGCAGCCAGTCCTGGCGCTCCCAGTCGTCGGGGCGCTGGGAGGACAGCATCAGCCCGTGCAGCCGCCTGCCACGGCGGCCGACCACCAGCAGCGGGCGGTCCTTGCCCTGGCCCGGGTCCTCCTCGTAGGGGACCCACGTCCACACGATCTCGCCCGCGTCGGCGAGGCCGTCGCGCTCGGGCGCGTAGACGAGCCTGGTGGCGCTGGCGGCGGTGGGGATCTCGCGGACCTCGCCCCGGTGGGGGTGGTCGTCGCTTCGGCGCGTCGTTCGTTCGCTCACGCCCGCATCCTAGGGCGTCCCCGGCGGGCGCCGCCCGTCACGCGGCGGGGTGCGTGCGCGCCGGACACCTCCCGGGCCCACGGGGCTCCGCCCGACCGGTCCCGCGGCTCCGTCGGCGCCGCCCGGGAGGCCTCACAGGTCCTGGACGGTGCCGATGATCCGCGCCCGCGCCCGGCTGCCCTCGGGAACCGGGACCAGCGGGTAGACGTGGAAGGCCCCCTCCTCCTCGTGCAGGTCCACCTCTCCCCCGGCCCGCGCGACGAGCTCGCGCAGGCGCCGGGTGTCGGGCAGGAACACGTCACGGGTGCCGATGTAGAGGTCCATGGGCGGCAGGCCGGAGAGCACGCCGTTGACGGGGCTGAGCCGGGGCAGGGACAGGTCGTCGCCGTCCGCCCACACCTTGGCGGCCTCCTTGAGGCCGACCGGGCTGAGCCAGGGGTCCCTGCCCTCCACCTCGGCGATGTCGGGGTTGGACATGGTCAGGTCCGTCCACGGGGAGACCAGGATGAGCCGCGCGGGCTGGGGCAGGCCCTCCTCCGGCAGCGTCTGCGCGAGGGCGAGCGCCAGCCCCGCCCCGGCCGAGTCGCCCGCGAACACCGTGCGCCCCGGAGTGACGTGCTCCAGCAGGTCGCGGTACACGTCGTGGAGGAAGCCGAACGCCTCGCGGTAGGTGTGCTGGGGCGCCAGCCCGTAGACGGGCACCTCCACCCGGCAGCCCACGTCCGCCATGCGCGAGATCAGGACCCAGTGCCACGGGGAGATCTCGCTGATGTAGGAGCCACCGTGCACGTACAGGACGGCCTTGTCGGGGTCCTCCTCCCGGTCACGGGCGAGGACCGTGTAGCTCGTGAAGCCCCCCACCTCGCGCCGGGTGGTCTCGTGGCGCTTGGCGACCCAGAGCGGCGGTTCGGGGTCGTCCTTGGCCTCGTCGATGCGCTCGCGCGCACCCTCCACGGTCTCCATGGGACGCTTGCGCGCCACCCGGAACGCCACCGCGAGCATTCTCGCCACCAGGCTAGGCATGGATGTCTTCACTCTCCTCGGGGGGTGTCCCCGACATTGCCACAGAGGTGTCGCGGCGGGACGGGACCGCGGCGGTCCGGGGAACGCGGCCTAGAGCACGACGAGGTCGTCCCGGTGCACCAGCTCGCGCTCGTAGGAGGGGCCCATCTCCCGGGCCAGCCACCGGGTGGACCGACCCATCAGGTCGGGCACCTCGGCGGCGTCGTAGTTGACCAGTCCGCGCGCGACGACGGCACCGCCCTCGTCGCACAGGTCCACCGGGTCGCCCGCGTTGAAGTCGCCCGTCACCCTCACCACGCCGGCCGGGAGCAGGGACGCCTTCTCCCGCACCACCGCCGTGACCGCGCCGGGGTCCAGGACCAGGCTGCCCCGTCCCGCGGTGGCGTGCGCCAGCCACAGCTGGCGGGCCGAGGGGCGCCGTCCGCGCTCCGGGGCGAACAGGGTGCCAGCGGGCCCGCCCTCCAGGGCCGTGCGGGCGTTCGCGGCGGAGGTCAGCAGGGTGTACACGCCCGCCTCCGTGGCGATCCGCGCCGAGGCCACCTTGGTGACCATGCCGCCGGTGCCCACGCCCCGCCCGCCCGCGCTGCCGATGTCGATCCCGTCCAGGTCGGCCGGGCCGCGCACGAGGCTGACCACCGACGACCCCGGGCGGGAGGGGTTGCCGTCGTACAGGGCGTCCACATCCGAGAGCAGCACCAGCGCGTCGGCGCGCATCAGGTGCGCCACCAGGGCCGCCAGGCGGTCGTTGTCGCCGAACCGCAGCTCGTGCGTGGCCACCGTGTCGTTCTCGTTGACGATGGGCAGGGCGCCGATGTCCAGCAGGCGGCGCAGCGTGCGCTGGGCGTTGCGGTGCTGCACCCTCCGCATCATGTCCTCGACCGTGAGCAGGACCTGCGCCGCGGTGAGGCCGTGCCCTGCCAGCTCGGCCGTGTACGCGGCCAGCAGCAGCCCCTGGCCCACGCTGGCCGCGGCCTGCTGGGAGGCCAGGTCACGGGGCCTGCGGACCATGCCGAGCGGGGTCATCCCCGCCGCGACCGCCCCGGAGGAGACCAGGATGACCTCCTGGCCCGCGGCGCGGCGGTCCACCAGCACCCGGACCAGGTCGCGGATGCGGCAGGAGTCGATCCTGCCGTCGGGTGTGGTCAGGGACGATGATCCCACCTTCACCACGACCCGGCGCGCGGCGGCCACCGCCGCGCGCCCGGAGGCCTCCAGGGAGTCGGTCTGTTCGAGTCCTGCGCTGTGCACCGTGTGGGACTTTCCATCCAGTGGCGCGGCACCGGGCGCCGCGCTCGTACCTGTCGGCCGGGCCATCGGTCCCCGCGCGGGTCAGCCCAGCCGGGCGTCGGACCCGCGCGGGCCGGACGGGACGACCTCGGCGTCCATGGAGGGGTCCCAGTCGAAGACCACGGAGTCCTCCTCGGTTCCGATGCGCACCTCGGCGCCCTCGGTGGCGCCCGCCTTGGCCAGCTCGGCCTCGATGCCGAGGCGGTTGAGGCGCTCGGCGAGGTAGCCCACGGCCTCGTCGTTGGCGAAGTCGGTCTGGCGCACCCAGCGGGCGGGCTTGTCGCCGCGCACCTGGAAGGCGTTGCCGCCCAGCGGCACCACCTGGAAGGGCGCTTCGCCGATGGCCTGCGGACGGATCACGACCCGGGTGGGCTCCGCGGGCGGTGCGGCCTGACGGGCCGCGGCCACCTGCTCGCCCAGGGCGAAGGACAGCTCGCGCAGTCCCTCGCGGGAGGCCGCGGAGACCTCCAGGACGCGGTAGCCGCGCTCGACCAGCATGGGGGTGACCAGCTCGGCGAGTTCGCGGGCCTCGGGGACGTCCACCTTGTTCAGGGCGACCAGGCGCGGGCGGTCGGACAGGTCCACGCCGGTGCTGCGGCCGTAGGCGGACAGCTCCGCCTCCAGGGCCTCCAGGTCGCTGACCGGGTCGCGGCCCTGCTCGTAGGTGGCGCAGTCCAGCACGTGCAGGAGGGTGGAGCAGCGCTCGATGTGGCGCAGGAACTCCAGGCCCAGTCCCTTGCCGTCGCTGGCTCCGGGGATGAGTCCGGGCACGTCGGCGATGACGTACTGGACGTTGCCCGCCTCCACCACGCCCAGGTTGGGCACCAGGGTGGTGAACGGGTAGTCGGCGATCTTGGGGCGGGCCGCGGACATGGCGGCGATCAGGGACGACTTGCCCGCGCTGGGGAAGCCCACCAGGCCGACGTCGGCGATGGTCTTCATCTCCAGGCGCACGTCGAAGCCCTGGCCCTCCTCGCCCTTGAGGGCGAAGCCGGGGGCCTTGCGCCGCTTGGTGGCCAGCGCGGCGTTGCCCAGGCCGCCGTGGCCGCCCTCGGCGAGCACCAGCCGGGTGCCGTGGCCGACCAGGTCGGCGACGACCTCGCCGTCCACACGGGTGACCACGGTGCCGTCGGGCACCTTGAGGACCAGGTCCTCGCCCTTGGCCCCGGCGCGGTGGCCGCCCTGGCCGGGCGTGCCGTTGCTGGCGGCGCGGTGCGGGCGGCGCTGGTAGTCCAGCAGGGTCGCGGTCTGGGTGTCGACCTCCAGGACGACGTCCCCGCCGTGGCCGCCGTTGCCGCCGTCCGGACCGCCCAGCGGCTTGAACTTCTCCCGGTGCACGGAGGCGCAGCCATGCCCGCCGTTCCCGGCCTTGACGTGCAAGACCGCCTCGTCGACGAAGTCAGGCATAGCTCTCCCCGTTACTCTCCGGCCCCCGGGCGGGGGCCTGGACACACACGCGTCATCCAGTGACAACGCAAGGGGCGGGCCAGTGTTCCCTGGCCCGCCCTGTACAACGTCCGCGCGCGAGCCTACTCGGCGCCGGCGGGAACGATGTTGACGGCCTTGCGGCCGCGGAAGTTGCCGAACTTGACCTGACCGGCGACCAGCGCGAACAGCGTGTCGTCGCCACCGCGGCCGACGTTGGCGCCGGGGTGGAACTTGGTGCCGCGCTGACGGATCAGGATCTCGCCAGCCGAGACGCTCTGGCCGCCGAAGCGCTTGACGCCGAGGCGCTGAGCGTTCGAGTCACGACCGTTACGGCTGGACGAAGCGCCCTTCTTGTGTGCCATTTCTTCCAGGCCTCCTACTTCGCCGCGATGCCGGTGACCCGCACCTGGGTGTGCTTCTGGCGGTGACCCTGGCGCTTCTTGTAACCGGTCTTGTTCTTGTACTTCAGGATGTTGATCTTGGGGCCCTTGGTCTCACCGAGGATCTCGGCGCTGACCGTGTAGCCGCTCAGCTTGTCGCCGTCGCTGATGACGTTGTCACCGTCGACGACGAGGATGGGCTGCCATGTGATGGTGGCGCCGGTCTCGTCGGAGACCTTGTCGATGTTCAGGACGTCATCGACAGACACCTTCTCCTGTCGGCCGCCCGCTCGCACGATCGCGTACACCGGGTAACTCTCTTCCTGCTCGCTCAACGAATAATGCTCGGGACCATCCCCGAGACATGAGCCCGGGGTCCGGGTCCGGCCGCACCTGTGCCCAGATCGGCCGGGAGGCTCATCCCCGTGTGGGCGGGGAGGGGCCTCGTTCCACGATCCACTGATCGCCTGTAGCGGGGCGCGGGGATCCGAGGGAAACAAACCCTGCGTGGAGAGCACTTCGGTGTCGGGGCGCGCGATTGTGGTGGAGCGCGCCGACGCACCGTCCCTCAGATTACCATCGGCCCGCCACGGGCCTGTACACGCGCCGTGGTCCGGACCGGGCTGGTGCCGGTCCGGACCACGGCGGGGCTACCGCCCCTGACTCAGCCCGCGTCCACGGCGGTCGGCGGGGTGGCCGCCGCCCTGGTGCGCCGGGTGCGGCGACGCTTGGGCCGCTCGGCGGCCTCGTCGTCACCGTTCTCGGCGGGCGTCTCCGCGGCGGTCGCGTCCGCCTCGGCGGGGACGCTCTCACCGCCCGCCGCCTCGGCCTCACCGGTGTCGGCCGCCGTGCGGGCGGTACGACGGGTGGTGGTGCGCCGGGCGCGGGTCTTCTTGGCCGGGGCCTCCTCGGGGGCTTCCGCGGCCTCCACCGCCTCAGGAGCCTCCTCCGAGGCGGTGATCTCCTCCTGCTCCTCCACCGCGGCCTCGGCCTTGCGGGAGCGGGAGGCCCGCTTACGGGTCTTCTTGGCGGGCTCGGGGGCCGGGGCCTCGGCGGCCTGCGGGGCCTCGGGGGCCTCCTCCGGCCGCGCCGCGTCGGACTCGGCGGGCTTTCCGGCGTCCCTGCCCGCCTTGTCGGCCTTCTCAGCCTTCTCGGGCTTGTCGGAGGACGGCTTCTCGGCCTTCTCCGACTTCTCGGCGGCCTGGTCGGGCTCGCCCTTGCCCTTCTTCTTCTTGCGGCCGTTGCCGTTGCCGCCGCCCTTGCTCTCGGCCGGGTCGCTGGCGACCACCAGGCCGCGGCCGTTGCAGTGCTCGCAGCTGTGCGAGAACGCCTCCAGCAGGCCCTGGCCGACCCGCTTGCGGGTCATCTGGACCAGGCCCAGCGAGGTCACCTCGGCCACCTGGTGCTTGGTGCGATCGCGCGAGAGGCACTCCAGCATGCGCCGCAGCACCAGGTCGCGGTTGGACTCCAGCACCATGTCGATGAAGTCGATGACGATGATGCCGCCGATGTCGCGCAACCGGAGCTGGCGGACGATCTCCTCGGCCGCCTCCAGGTTGTTCTTGGTGACCGTCTCCTCCAGGTTGCCGCCCTGGCCGGTGAACTTGCCGGTGTTGACGTCGACCACGGTCATGGCCTCGGTGCGGTCGATGACCAGCGAGCCGCCGCTGGGCAGCCAGACCTTGCGCTCCAGGGCCTTGTTGATCTGCTCGTCGATGCGGTAGGCGGCGAAGACGTCGCGGTCCTCGCCCCAGTGCGAGAGGCGCTCGGCGAGGTTGGGGGCCACGTAGTCCACGTACTCGTGGACGGTGGTCCAGGCCTCCTCGCCGGACACGACGAGGCTGGAGAAGTCCTCGTTGAACACGTCGCGCACGACCCGCACCGTCAGGTCGGGCTCGCTGTTGAGCAGCGACGGTGCGTTGGCCGACTTGGACTTGCGCTTGATGGAGTCCCACTGCTTGGCGAGACGGTTGATGTCGCGCTCCAGCTCCTCCTCGCTGGCGCCCTCGGCGGCCGTGCGCACGATGACGCCCGCGCCGGAGGGCATGACCTTCTTGAGGATCTGCTTGAGGCGCGCGCGCTCCTTGTCGGGGAGCTTGCGGCTGATGCCGGTCATCGAACCGGCGGGCACGTACACGAGGTAGCGGCCGGGCAGGCTGATCTGGCTGGTCAGGCGGGCGCCCTTGTGGCCGACGGGGTCCTTGGTGACCTGTACCAGGACCGACTGGCCGGACTTGAGCACCGACTCGATGCGCTTGGGCTGGCCGTCCAGGCCGAAGGAGTCCCAGTTGACCTCGCCCGCGTACAGGACGGCGTTGCGGCCCTTGCCGATGTCGACGAACGCGGCCTCCATCGAGGGCAGCACGTTCTGCACCCGGCCCAGGTACACGTTGCCCACGTAGGAGCGGTGCGTGGCCCGGTCGACGTAGTGCTCGACGAGGATGTCGTCCTCGAGGACGGCGATCTGGGTGCGGTCCTCGACGCGGCGCACCACCAGGTCCCGCTTGACCGACTCGCGCCGGGCCAGGAACTCCGACTCGGTGACGATGGGGGCGCGGCGGCGGCCCTGCTCGCGGCCCTCGCGGCGGCGCTGCTTCTTGGCCTCCAGCCGGGTGGAGCCGCGGACCGCCTGGACCTCGTCCTCGATCGGCTTCTCCTGGCGGGGCTCGCGCACCCGGACCACGGTGTTGGGCGGGTCGTCCGCGGTGGCGTCGGAACCGTCCCCGCCGCCGGAGCGGCGGCGACGGCGGCGCCTACGGCGGCTGCTGCGGTCATCGGACTCGTCGGCCTCGTCGGCCGCGCCGTCGTCCTCGCCCCGGCCCTTGTCCGCGCTCTGCTCCGCCCTGTCCTCGGCGGGTTCCGGGGCCTCGGCGGCCTCGTCCTCGTCCGCGCGGGAGCGGCCGCGTCCCCGGCCTCCGCGTCGGCGGCGACGGCGGCTGGGGCGGTCGTCGTCCCCGTCGCCGGCCTCCTCGGCGCCGGTGGCCTGGGCGGCCTCCTCCTCGGACTCCTCGTCCTCGTCGGCCTCCGCCGCGGCGGCGGTGCGGGCGGGCACGGGGGTGGCGCTGGCCACCGGGGGCTGGAAGAGCATGGAGGGGGCCTGGAAGACGCTGCCGCCGCCCGCCTCCACGGTCTCCTCGTCCTTGTCGGCGGTCTCGTCAGCGGTCTCGGAGGGCTCGGGCCCGGCGTTCTCCACGGCCGAGGCGGAGCGGGCGCGCGAACGGCCGCGGCTCCTGGTCGTGGAGGGGGCGGTGTCCTCCGAGGCGGGGGCGGAGGCGCGGGCGCGGCGCGGAGCCGTGTCCTCGTCGGCGGAGGCCCGGGCGCGGCGCGGCGCGGCGTCCTCGTCGGGACGGCCCGCGGCGCGCACGGTGCGCCTGCGCGAGGTGGTGGCCACCGCGGTCTTGACCGTGCCCCCCTCACCGGACCCGGCGAGGGAGGTGACGGGCGCGGAGGGGGGAGTGAAGACGTCGTCGGGTTCGGGGGGTGGTCCGGCGGCGCGGCGGACGCCCTTGGCCGGTGCGGGCGTGGTCACGCGCACCTCGCCGCCCCCCGCGGGGGGCGCCGCCGTGTTGTTGGCTGTTTCAGTTGTACCCGCGGTGCCGTCGGCACCGTTGTTGGGCTCGTTGTCGAGCATCCGGGCGGTCTCCCGTCAGAGTCCTCGGGCGCGCCGCGACCTCTCGGTCGGCGGCGCGGCTCACGAGAACTGTCGTCGCTGTGTCAGCGCCGGCGGCGCCGAGGCGCCTCCGGGGCAAAGTCCTGTGGTGTCGCCCATGTTCCCCGCTTCGGGGCCGCTCATCCGCGCGGTCCCGCCATGGGCGTTGACGGCCGTGGTGCGTTGTCGCGCCGCTCCTCCGCGTTGCCGTCCGCGGGTCCGGAGCTCGTGTGGGCTTCGGGCCGGTCCTGGGAGAGCGGGTCCGCGATCGCACCTGTCGTCTCGTCCAGCGGCCCCTGCGCCAGCCGGGTCATCATCGGTGATGACGGCGGCGCGAGGTCAGCCACGTGGCGAAGGCCGGTCAGCACGTCGTCCGGTCGAACAGCAGGTGTCGTGTGCCGTACGACCATCCGAAGTATGGCATATGTCGTGTGATGTTCCTCTGGGGCGCGCCCGAGGGAGTCAGCGCACACGTCGATACGGACCACTGCCGGCCGTGTGTCGAAGCGTCGACGACCCTTCTTCGTCATCCGCTCCACCTCGACGCTGTCGGCGGCCAGATATGCGGCCACCGCCTTGGCGGCGTCGTCGGGGTCGACGCCGGCCATCTCCACACGCCATTCGGAGGCCTGGAGCCGGTCGGCCAGCCCGGGATGTCGGGCCTCGACGACCTCGACGACGTCGATGCCCTGGGGCATGGCCGCGTCGATGTCGGCTCGGACCCTCTCGGGCGGACGGTGCTCGGCCAGAGTGAGTTCAAGGTACTCCGCCTCGCTGGCGACCCCGGTGGGGGCCGCGCCGGTGTAGGAGACCTTGGGGTGAGGTGAGAAGCCAGCGGAGAAAGCCACGGGTACGGAGGCCCTACGCAGGGCGCGCTCCAGAGCCCGGGCGATGTCGCGGTGGCTGGCGAACCTCATGCGTCCGCGCTTGGCGTAGTGGACGCGAAGCCGTTGTCCGGGTTTGGCGGTGGAGGGTGAGGTGGTGCCCTCGGATGCGGGGGGCAGCTCAACTCCTTTCCTCATGCCCCCTGGTGCGGTCGGCGGGGCGACCTGAAGGGGCTGTTCCTCGTCCTGCTCAGCGTACGGTGCGCCGTGGTGCACATGCGCCAACAGGACTACGCATACCGGTATCTCCCCCACTGACCTGCGGTCGAAAAGTCCCCGAGCGGTCGAAGCGGATACCGGAGCCGTGTTCACCACCAGAACGCGGGGTTCCCCGAAAAAAATCCGAAGAAAATCTGGATCCGATGGCAACCCCCCGCGTAACCCGCGAGTCCTACTACACGTACGGCCCGGCGCGAGCGGGGCGCCGGGCCGTACACCTTCCTCCCCGGGCCGCTCCTCCCCTCAAGGGTCGAGAGAGCGCCCGGAGCGCGAAATCCTACTTCACCCCCTCCCGGGGCACATGGGCCGACCCCTGTCCCCCGCACGGACACCAGAACCCCTGGTTCCACCGGTTGCCGGTGGAACCAGGGGTTCGTCCGTGTCCAGCGCCGCCCAGGGGCCTCCTGGACCCCGCGGGGCGTGTCGCCGTGGCCGGAGCCGCCCTCCGCACGGGGCCGCGGCGCATGGCCCGCGAGGCACCGCCCCGGGGGGACGTACGCCGGTCCGGCTAGACCACGTTCAGCGGCAGCAGCGGGCGGCCCTCCGCCGGGGCGTTGATCTGGATCTCGGTGCCCATGCTCGGGCAGACCCCGCAGTCGTAGCAGGGGTTCCAGCGGCAGTCGTCCACCTCCAGCGACTCCTCGCCGTACAGCGAGTCCTGCCAGTCCTGCCACAGCCACGACCGGTCCAGGCCCGCGTCCAGGTGGTCCCAGGGCAGGACCTCGTCCTCGTCGCGCTCGCGGGTGGTGAACCAGTCCACGTCCACCGGGAGCTCGGCCAGGCCAGCCTCGGCCGCCTTGGACCAACGGTCGTAGGAGAAGTGCTCGCTCCAGCCGTCGAACCGGCCCCCCGAGCGCCACACCTCCTCGACCACCCGGCCGACCCTGCGGTCTCCCCGGGAGAGCAGCCCCTCGATGATGGAGGGGCGGCCCTCGTGGTAGCGCAGACCGATCGACTTGCCGTACTTGCGGTCGCCCCGCAGCCTGTCGCGCAGCTTGCGCAGCCGGGCGTCGACGGCCTCGTGCGAGGTCTGCGCCGCCCACTGGAACGGGGTCTGCGGCTTGGGCACGAACCCGCCGATGGACACCGTGCAGCGGATGTCCTTGCGCCCGGTCACCTCGCGGCCGGTCCGGATCACCTCGGTGGCCAGGTCGGCGATGGCCAGGACGTCCTCGTCCTCCTCGGTGGGCAGACCGCACATGAAGTACAGCTTCACCTGCCGCCACCCGGCCGCGTACGCGGCGGTGACGGTGCGGATGAGGTCCTCCTCGGTGACCATCTTGTTGATCACCCGGCGCATCCGCTCGCTGCCGCCCTCCGGCGCGAACGTCAGGCCGGAGCGGCGCCCGTTGCGGGTCAGCTCGTTGGCCAGGTCGATGTTGAACGCGTCCACGCGGGTGGAGGGCAGCGACAGGCCGGTGTTGGTGCCCTCGTACCGGTCGGCGAGCCCCTTGGCGATCTGCCCGATCTCGCTGTGGTCGGCGCTGGACAGCGACAGCAGCCCCACCTCCTGGAAACCGGAGGCCCTGACGCCGTCCTCGACCATCTTGGTGACGGTCTCCTTGTTGCGCTCGCGCACCGGCCGGGTGATCATCCCCGCCTGGCAGAAGCGGCAGCCGCGCGTGCAGCCGCGGAAGATCTCCACGCTGTAGCGCTCGTGCACGGACTCGGCGGTCGGCACGATCGGCTTCTTGGGGTAGGGCCACTGGTCCAGGTCCATCACGGTGTGCTTCTGCACCGTGGCGGGTACCCCGGGCCGGTTGGGCGTGTAGGAGGCGATCCGCCCGTCCTCGTGGTAGGCCACGTCGAAGAAGCGGGGCACGTACACGCCGCCGGTCGCGGCCAGGCGCAGCAGCAGGCCGTCGCGCCCGCCGGGCTCGCCCTCCTCCTTGAACTCGCGGATGATCTCGGTGACGGCGAGGGTGATCTCCTCGCCGTCGCCCAGGACCACCGCGTCCAGGAAGTCGGCGATCGGCTCGGGGTTGAACGCCGAGTGCCCGCCCGCCAGCACGACCGGGTGGTCGTCGGTGCGGTCGGCCGCGCGCAGCGGGATGCCCGCCAGGTCCAGCGCGGTGAGCATGTTGGTGTAGCCCATCTCGCTGGCGAAGCTCAGCCCGAGCACGTCGAAGGCGGCCAGCGGCCGGTGCGCGTCCACGGTGAAGTGGGGCACGCCGTGCTCGCGCATGAGCTTCTCCAGGTCCGGCCACACCGCGTAGGCGCGCTCGGCCAGCACTCCCTCGCGCTCGTTGAGGACCTCGTACAGGATCTGGACACCCTGGTTGGGCACTCCCACCTCGTAGGCGTCCGGGTACATCAGCGCCCAGCGCACCCGGGTCTCGTCCCATTCCTTGACCACGGAGTTGAGCTCGCCACCGACGTACTGGATGGGCTTGGCCACCTGCGCCAGCAGGGGCTCCAGCCGCGGGAAGAGGCTTTCGACGGACATGGTGTGGCCTTCGTTCGGCGGACATCGTGTCGGGTGTGCGTGGACCCCCGCCGTCGCGGGAGTCTGCGCCGTGACGCGTGGAGCGCGCCCGCGCGGATGTTCCCAGGCTACCGGCGACCCGGGCTCCGGACCGCTCCGTCCACAGGCCCGGTCGGAACACCACGGACCCGGTGCGTCCGTGCCGCGCCGCTCCCCCGCGGCGGCCCGCCCCGCGGACGGACGCGGGGCGGGCCCGNGGCGTTCCGTTCCGCGCCCCCGCGGCCCCTCCTAGGCGAAGCCCCGGTCCCGGGAGTCGACGCCCAGCACCAGTCCCAGGGCGACCATGTTGGCCACGATCGCGGTGCCGCCGTAGGACATGAACGGCAGCGGCAGGCCCGTCACCGGCACGACCCCCAGGCCCATCCCGATGTTGATGAAGGCCTGGAACCCGAACCAGGCGACCACGCCCACGCACAGCAGGCGCGGGTAGGGCTGCTCGCACCCCTGGGCGATGCGCAGGATCCGCCACAGGATCAGCGCGAACAGGCCGATGACCACCACCGACCCCACGAACCCCAGTTCCTCGCCCGCCACCGTGAAGATGAAGTCGGTGTGCTGCTCGGGCACGAACTGCCCGTGCGTCTGCTCGCCCTGGAACAGCCCGGTCCCGTTGAACCCGCCCGACCCCACCGCGATCAGCGCCTGGTTGGAGTTGTACCCCGCGCCCTGCGGGTCGGCGGTCGGGTCCATCAGGGTCGCGATGCGGTCCAGCTGGTAGGGCTCCAGCATGTCGAACCACCACACGCACAGCGCGCCGACCACCCCGCACGCCAGCATGCCCGCCACCCACACGATCGGTGCTCCCGACAGCGTGAGCATGCCCAGGAAGATCATGACGAGCACCAGCGTGGTGCCGAGGTCCGGCTGGGACATCACCAGGGCCAGCGGCACCGCCAGGACCACCAGGCAGAACACCACGTCCCGCGTCATCGGCCGGGCCTCGCCGTCGCGGGGCTCCCCCAGCAGCGTGGCCAGGACCAGGACCAGCCCGACCTTGGACAGCTCACTGGGCTGGAACTGGAAGCCGCCGACCACGATCCAGCCGCGCGACCCGTTGATCACCTCGCCGAGCGGGGTGAGCACCAGGACCAGCGCGACCACCGTGACCAGGTAGACGATCGGCGCGTACGCGCGGATCGTGCGGTGGTCCACCGCGGCGACCACCAGGCACAGCGCCCACGCCACCAGCAGGTGGAGCAGGTGGCGGGTCAGGTGTTCGGTGGATTCGAGCGGGTCGCTGCCGTCGCCCGGGATGGTCGCCGACCACACCAGCAGCGAGCCGATGGCGCACAGGGCCGCCACCGACGCGACCAGCGTCCAGTCCAGTCGGCGGGCCAGGCCCGCCGCGCTGCGTCCGATCTCGGCGCCCCGTGATCCGGGTGCCCCCACGTAGGTGCTCATGGCTACCGATCCAGCAGGTCGATGGAACCGTCGGGACGGATGGCGGGCAGCCGCTCGGGCGGCGCGCCGCCCGGGATCAGCGGTTCCCCGCCGCCGGACCCCTCCTCCGCGGCCTCGGCCCCCTGCGCCGGGGAGTCGAACCCGTAGATGCCGTCGTAGATGGCGCGCGCGATGGGCGCCGCGGTCATACCGCCGGTACCGCCCTGGGAGACCAGGACGACGATGGCGAACTGCGGGTCGTCGGCGGGCGCGTAGGAGGCGAACCAGGAGGAGACCTGGCGCCCCTCCACGTCGGCGCTGCCGGTCTTGCCCGCGACGGACACCTTGTCCTGCGGGAACCCGGCGAAGGCGCCGCGGGCGGTCCCCTCCTTGGGGACCGCGGTGAGCGCGGTCTGGAGGTACTCCAGCGTCTCGTCGCTGACCGGCAGCTCGCCGCGCACGACCGGCTCGATCTCCCGTACCTCCGATCCGTCGGCGGAGACCAGCGCCCTGCCGATGCGGGGCTCGTAGAGCGTGCCGCCGTTGGCGATGGCCGCGTAGGCGTTGGCGAGCTGGAGCGGGGTGACGAGGACGTCGCCCTGGCCGATGGCGAAGTTGACGGCCTCGTTGGCCCGCCACTGGAAGCCCTCCACGCACTGCTCGTAGGCCAGCAGCTTGAGGTAGGCGGCGCGCGAGGGGTCGGTCTCGGCGACCTCGGGGTAGCCGTGCTCGCCCCGGTAGCAGTTGTTCTCGCGCGTCTCCTGCCAGAAGGTGCGCTTCCACTCGCGGTCCGGGATGCGCCCGGAGGTCTCGTAGGGCAGGTCGATCCCAGTCGGGGAGCCGAAGCCGAAGCCCTTGGCCATCTTGGCCATCGCCTCGTCGGCCTCGCCGTCGGGGTAGAGCCCGCCGTCGTCCTTCCACATCTGGTAGCCGAAGTTGTAGAAGACGGTGTTGCAGGAGACCACGATGGCCCGGTGCAGGCTGATCGGCCCCTGGCCCTGGCCCTCGTAGTTCTGGTAGTTCTGCCCCGCCAGGTTCACCGACCCCGGGCAGGCGTAGGTGCTGCGCAGCGAGTACCCGTTCTCCGCGGCCGCCGCGAGCGAGGAGACCTTGAACGTGGAACCCGGCGGGTAGGTGCCCTGCACGGCGCGGGAGAGCAGCGGCTCGCCCGCCTCCTCGCTGAGCATCTCGTCGAAGGTCTCCTGGTCGATGCCGCCGCGCCAGATGGCGGGGTCGTAGGTGGGCAGGCTCGCCATGGCCACCACGCCGCCGGTGCGCACGTCCAGGACGATGGCGGCGCCGGAGTCGGCCTTGTAGCGGGGCCGCGCGTTGGCCATCCCCTCGGCCAGCGCCTCCTCGGCGATCTTCTGCACGCCCAGGTCGACGTGGGTGACCAGGTGCATCCCCGGCTCGGGAGGCGTCTCGGAGATGACCTCCATGACCTCGCCGTGGTTGTTCACCCCCAGGACGCGCTTGCCCGCGGTGCCGCGCAGCTGGGCGTCGTAGACCGCCTCCACGCCGTCGCGGCCCACCATGTCGATGCCGGTGAACTGGGTGCGCAGGTCCTCGCGGGCCTCCAGCTCCTCCTGGGTCACCGGTTGCAGGTAGCCCAGCATCTGGGAGCCGTGCTCGCCCTGCGGGTACTCGCGCACGGCGTGGGCCTGGGCGCTGATCCCGGGGAAGCGGTCGGCGCTCTCCATGACCTGGAGGGCGACGGACGGCTCCACGTCGTCGGCGAGGGTGACGGGCTGGTAGGGCGAGCCGGGCCAGCACGGGCGGCTCACCTCGGGCCCGCACAGGCGCATGCGCTTCTGGAGCTCCTCCAGCGGGACGTCGAGCACCTCGGACAGGTCGGTCAGGACCTTCTCGCCGCCGTCCTCCATGCCCACGATCTCGTGGTAGTCGGCGGAGACCACCAGCTCGGTGCTGTTGTTGACCAGCGGGCGGCCGGTGGCGTCGAGGATCTGCCCCCGCGTGGCGGGGACGAGGAGCTGCTGGTGGTGGTTGGCCACCGCGAGCTCGCGGTAGTGGTCCCACATCGGGATCTGGAGGTACCACAGCCGCACGGCCAGGGCCGCGAAGAGCACCAGGACCAGGATCTGGGCGAGCAGCAGCCCGGCCCGGCCGAGCCTGCGCCCGGGCAGTTCGACGTCGTCGACGGGTGACATGTGCACGTTCACCACCCCCGCGCGGAGACGGGGCCCCGGACGCCGGCGAACTCGCTGTCGGAGAGCGCCCCCCGCGCCCACAGCAGCGGAAGCGTGACCAGCGGCGAGACCAGGGTCGTCAGGGCGGCGCCGACGAGGGTGTTGACCGCCACGGCGGCCAGCGACACCCTCGGGTCGCCCATGAGCACGCCGACCAGCGCGTAGCCCAGGCCCACACCCACGGCGGTGACGGCGGTGGCGGCCATCAGGGCCCACACCGAGGGCCTGCCGCCCAGGGCTCCGGCCGAGCCGGTGTTCCTGTGCAGCAGGGCCAGCAGGTAGGCGGCCACGCACAGCACCAGGGCGTAGCGGCCCAGCGCGTGCTCGGCGGGCGGCAGGACGTCCATGGCCAGCCCGGCGGCGAAACCGCAGGCCGCCGCGGCGGCGGGGCTGGCGGTCAGGGCGACCGCGACGATCGCCGCGACCACGAGGTCGGGTCCGGCCCCCCACTCGAACGGGAGCCGGTTGACGACGGTGGCCTGGGCGAGGACGGCGACGGCCACCAGGCCCAGGGTCGCTGCGTTCCTCATGAGCGTTCCCCCTTGTCGGGTCGGGGCGGGAGCACGGAGTCGCGCGGGTCCTCCTCGGGACCCGCGACCACCACGCCCACCACGTCCAGGGACGAGAAGTCCACGGCCGGGGCGATACGTGCGAGGCGGCTGAGCGCACCGGGTGCCACCTGCACCTTCTCGACGGTGCCGATCGGCACGCCGGGCACGAAGGGCGCGCCCTCGTGCGAGCCGAGGGTGACCAGCCGGTCCCCGGCCTCGACCGGCGCCTGGAGGTCGAACAGCTCCAGGGTCAGCTCGGCGTCGGGGCCGCCGGGTACGGTGCCGCCCCGGACCACGCCGATCTTGCGCGTGGCCTCCAGGCGGGCGCCGACGGCGGAGTTGACGTCGGTGGCGAGCATGACGGTGGCGGTGCTCGGACCGGCCTCGATGACCTTGCCCACCAGACCGGAGCCGTTGACCACGGTCATGTCCGGGCGCACACCGGAGTCGGTGCCGGCGTCGATGGTGACCGTGTCGGCGTAGCCGCGCGCGGTGACGCGGGTGACGGACTGGGCGGGGACGATCTCGTAGCCGCCCAGACCGGCCAGACCCAGCATCGCGTCGAGCTGCTCGGCGCGCGCGCTGTCGATGCGGGCGGCCCGCAGGTCGTCCTCCAGCTCGGCGTTGGCCTGCTCCAGCTCGGCGACGCGCTCGGACTCGGTACCCCGGACCAGCCCCTCGTAGAGGCCGGACACGGGTCCGGTCGCCCAGGTGACACCCGCGGCGGCGGGCGCGAAGACGAGTTCGCCGCCCGTGCGGGCGACGGAGGTGACGGGGTTGGCGCCGGGACGGGCGTCCAGGACGAGCAGGGTCACCGCCACGGCGACGAGTACGGCGAGGAGTACACGGGATCTTCGTGAGTCGCGGAACACGGGTCACCTCCGCCGTTCGGGGACGAGTACCTGGTGGAGCCGTTCGTAGTTCTCGACGCAGGTGCCCGAGCCGACGGCGACGGAGTCCAGCGCGTTGTCGGCGACGTGGATGGGCATCCCGGTCTCGTGCAGGAGCCTCTCGTCGATCCCGCGGAGCAGCGCTCCGCCGCCGGTGACGGCGATGCCGCGGTCCATGATGTCGCCCGACAGCTCCGGAGGGCACTTGTCCAGGCTGGTGCGGACCGCGTCGACGATGGCGGTGACCGGCTCCTCGATGGCCTGGCGGACGTCGCTCTCGGCCAGGACGATGGTCTTGGGCAACCCGCTGACGAGGTCGCGTCCGCGCACCTCGGCGCGGATCTCCTCGGAGCCGGTCGGGTAGGCGGAGCCGATGGCCATCTTCAGCTCCTCGGCGGTGCGCTCCCCGATCATCAGGGAGAACTCCTTCTTGACGAAGGTCGCGATGGCCTGGTCGAGTTCGTCGCCGCCCACGCGGATGGACTGGGAGGTGACGATGCCGCCCATCGAGATCACGGCGACCTCGGTGGTGCCGCCGCCGATGTCCACGACCATGTTGCCGGTGGGCTCGTGGACGGGGAGCCCGGCGCCGATGGCGGCGGCCATGGGCTCCTCGATGATGTAGACCCTGCGCGCGCCGGCCTGGTAACCCGCTTCCTTGACGGCGCGGTGCTCGACCGAGGTGATGCCGCTGGGGACCGCCACGATCAGACGCGGCTTGGCGAAGTGGCGCCGCCGGTGGATCTTCTGGATGAAGTAGCGCAGCATGCGCTCGGTGATCTCGAAGTCGGCGATGACACCGTCCTTGAGAGGACGGATGGCCGTGATGTTGGTCGGTGTGCGGCCGATCATCTGCTTGGCCTCGATGCCGACAGCGACGATCCGGCCCGTTGAGGTGTTGAGCGCGACCACCGACGGCTCGTTCAGAACGATGCCGCGTCCTCGCACGTACACGAGCGTGTTGGCGGTACCCAGGTCGACGGCCATGTCCCGGCCGAGAAAAGCAAGGTTGTTCGGCATGTAACGTCCTCAGAGGCGCCGTGTCGGACGTGGTTGCCCGGGGCGACCATACGTAGTCGTTCCGGCACGATAGGTATCCAGTCCCCCGTATCGTAACGGTCAGCACTTAGTCCGTTACGCAAACACACCGAATTGTTGCCCCGTCGGCGGACGAACCGACAGAAGTCGCCCGTGGCCGCGGGTCCCACATGCCGAAGGACCCGCGGACCGCCCCGTTTCCCCTACAGGTCGGGGAAGAACAGCTTGATCTCGCGCTCGGCGGAGTAGGTGGAGTCCGAGCCGTGCACGATGTTCTGCTGCACCTCCAGCGCGAAGTCGCCGCGGATGGTGCCGGGGGTGGCGGTCACCGGGTCGGTGGCGCCGGCCAGGGCGCGGAACGCCTCCACCGCGCGCTCGCCCTCGACCACCATGGCCACCAGGGGGCCGCCGGTGATGAACTCGACGAGGGAGCCGAAGAACGGGCGCTCGGCGTGCTCCTCGTAGTGCGTCTTGGCGGTCTCGGCGTCGAGCGTGCGCAGCTCCATGGCGACCAGCTTCAGGCCCTTGCGCTCGATGCGCGAGATGACCTCGCCGACGATGTTGCGGCGGACGCCGTCCGGCTTGATGAGAACGAGAGTGCGCTCCACGTGCGTGTCAACTCCTCACTGGGGCTCCGCGTGGCGCACGTGGGCACCCGCCCACGGCAGCGGCCGCACGCGGAGGAATCGGGTGATGGGTCACAGGTGCGGGGGCCGCAGAAGGAGGGGTCTCCCCGGGCCGCCCGCCCGGACCTGCGTCACACTATCGCGTTTGGCGCGCGGGCGCGGAGGCCGCGGTGTCCCCGTCCCGCCCGGCGGCCTCCGCCTCGGCGCGGGCCAGGTGGGCGGCCTTCATCTCGTCGGTGCGGCGGCCCATGATGACGCCGGTCACCCACAGGGAGACGAACACCACCGCGATCAGCATCGCCCCGGAGACCAGGAAGGAGGTGAACAGGAAGACGGCCTGCAACGCCCAGGCCGCGTAGTGGGCCCAGCGGTGCTTCTGGAGCCCGGAGAGCACGAGGGCGGCGACGGCCATCCCTCCCCACAGGCTCCCGGCCAGGGCCGGGTCCATCCCCTCCAGGGAGATGGCGACGGGGATGAAGAGGCTGATCACGATGACCTCGAACACCAGGATGACGGCGCAGACTACACGCACGGCGGGTTCCCTTCGTAGTAGACCTGGCCCGTCACTCCTGCACACCGCGCAACAGATGGACGGCGTCACCCGCGGTGACGACCGATCCGGTGACCAGTACACCGGTGCCGCCGAACTCCCCGCCCTCCTCGGCCAGGCCCACGGCCCGGTCGATGGCGTCGTCGAGTCGGGGCTCCACGTGTACGCGGTCCTCACCGAAGATGTGCTGGGCGACGTTGGACAGCCGCTCCGGATCGAGGGAACGCGGGGAGGAGTTACGGGTGACGACGATCTCGTCGAGCAGTGGTTCGAGGGGTTCGAGAATCCCCTCGACGTCCTTGTCGGCCATGATCGCGACCACTCCGACCAGCCGGGAGAAGGTGAAGGCCTCCTCCACGGCCGCCGCGGTGGCGGTCATCCCGGCCGGGTTGTGTGCCGCGTCGGCGATGATGGTCGGGCTGGTGCGCACGACCTCCATCCGGCCCGGGGAGTCCACTCCCGCGAGGGCCTCGCCGACGATGGCGGGATCCAGGCCCCCGGCGTCGTCGCCGGAGGAGGCGAACGCCTCGACCGCGGCGACGGCCACGGCGGCGTTCCCGGCCTGGTGCGCCCCGAACAGGGGCAGGAACAGGTTCTCGTAGCTGCCGGTGAGGCCCTTGATGGCGAGCTGCTGGCCGCCGACGGCGATCTCACGGGAGGTGACCCCGAACTCCAGGCCCTCCCTGGCCACCTGCGCCCCGACCTCCGCGGCGTTGCGGATCAGGGCCTCGGCGGCGGGCAGCGGCTGCTGGGCCAGGACCGCCACGGAGCCGGGCTTGATGATGCCCGCCTTCTCCTCGGCGATGCCCTCCACCGTGTCGGGCAGGTACTCGGTGTGGTCGATCCCGATGGGGGTCACCACGGCGACGTCTCCGTCGACGACGTTGGTGGCGTCCCACCGGCCGCCCATCCCGACCTCGACGACGGCCACGTCCACGGGGGCGTCGGCGAAGACGGCGTAGGCCATCACCGTGAGGATCTCGAAGAACGACAGCGGGGCGTCGTTCATCGAGTCGGCCATCTCGACGTAGGGGCGGATGTCGTCGTAGGTCTCGACGAACCGCTCCTGGGAGACCGGCTCCCCGTCGATGACGATGCGCTCGCGCACGGTGCGCAGGTGCGGGCTGGTGTAGCGGCCCACGCGCAGACCCCGCCCGCGCATGAGCGCGTCGATCATGCGGGCGGTGGAGGTCTTGCCGTTGGTACCGGTGACGTGGATGGCCCGGAAGTTGCGGTGCGGGTCGCCCAGGAGGTCCAGCAGGGTGCGGACCCGGTCCAGTCGAGGATCGATGTCGGACTCGGGCGCGCGGGAGAGGATCTCCGCGGTCACCTCGGCGTAGCGCTGCTCGGCGCTGGCTTCGCTCACGGTGTCTCGGTGTCTCGTGTGTTCGGGGTGTACACCCGCGTCAGTCTACGCGCCCCCACCTGGGCCCGGACCCCGGGCAAAGGAACCGGTGGCCTGTGTCGCGCAGACCATACTGGGAGCATGCCAAGCCTTGACCTGTTCTTCTCCGAGTGGGCGCGGCGCCGCCCCGGACAGACCCGGAGCCTGGAGCGCGCCGCGGCGCTGACGCGCGCGCTGGACCTGGACGCCGAACGCCCGCCGGTGCTGGGGGTGGTGGGCTCCAAGGGCAAGGGGAGCACCGCGACCACGGCCGCGGCGGCGCTGTCGTCGGCCGGGCTGCGCACGGTGCTGGTCACCGGGCCGAGTTTCCGCTCCTACCGCGAACGCGTGCGGGTGGACGGGACGTCGGTGACCGACGACGAACTGGACGCGCTGGGCGAGCGGATCGCGGCCGCGCGCCGGGAGCTGCCGTCGGTGGAGGAGTCGGGCGGCTACCTGGCGCCGAGCGGGCTGTTCCTGGTGGCGGGCCTGCTGCGCGCCCGCGAGGTGGACGCCGACGTGTGCGTGCTGGAGGCCGGGATGGGCGGTCGCCGCGACGAGCTGCGCCTGGTCGGCCCGGAGGTCGTCGCCCTGGGGAAGGTCTTCGCCGAGCACCTGGGCGTCCTCGGCGACACCGTGGCGCAGATCGCCCGGGAGAAGGCCGGGGTCGCCGGGGAGCGGACCCGCGCGCTGATGCGCCTGCCGCAGACCGCGGAGGTGGCCGCCGAGGTCGGCGCCGCACTGGCCGAAGCCACCGGGGGCCGGGTGCGGGCCGAGGTGGTCGACCCGGAGCGGCCGGGGGTGGAGCCGCCGCCCGGGCTGCGCCCGCCGGGGCTGTCCGCGGCCTCGGGGGTGCTGGGGACGGCGGCGGCCGCGCGGATGCTGGAGCACCTGGGCCGCCCGCCCCTGGACCGGGAGCGGCTGCACGCCGTGCTGGGCACCGTCCGGCTGCCGGGGAGGCTGTCCCGCCATGCCGTGCCCGGAGGGGCCGGAGAAGACTCCGGTCGGGCTGGAGGGGACTCCGGTCGGGCTGGAGGGGCTTCCGGCGGGGCCGACGGGGACCCGGGGAACGGCGGGGCCGACGAGGGCCCGGAGAACGGCGGAGGCCGGGAAGGCACGGGAAGCCCGGCGGGCGGTGGGGACCCGGCGAACGCGTGGAGCCCGGTGAGGAGCGGTGCCGCGCCGGACGCGGAGGCGGGCGCCGAGGTGATCGTGGACTCGGCCATCGACCGCAACGGGGTCGCCGCCGCCCTGGCCCACGCCCGCGGGCTGTGGGGCGGGGTGGACCACGTGCTGCTGTGCCTGCCCGACCACAAGGACGTGTCGGGGGCGGTGGAGGTCCTCGGCGACCTGCCCGTGACCGCCGTGCGCCTGCCCGAGGCCCACCTGCGCTTCGAGCACGCCCTGCCGGAGCACTGGGGCCGCATGGACGCCGCGGACCTGTCCCCCGCGGTCCTGCGCGCGCTCGGCGGGCGCGTGCTGGCGCTGGGCACGGTCTACTTCACCGGCCGGGTCCTGGAGGCCGTGGACGCCCCCACCGACCGCCTCTTCGGCTGAGGCCGCGCGTCCGCACGACCGCCCGCGTCGTCCACAGGGCGGAGGAGGCCCTGGCGGCGCCGGGCGCCGGCGCGGGACACTCGAATACGGGGGTGTCGGGGTTCCCCGGCGGTGGGGCGCGGCTCCCCCGACATCGAGCCTACGCCGCCGGGCCCCGGCCCGGAACCGCCCTTCCGTCGCTGTGGAAAACTCCCCCGGGCCCGCCCTGCCGCGCCGTGCCCTCTCCCCGTGCCCTCTTCCCGGACAGGGCGGCGGAGCGGGGTCCGTGACACGGCAACGGGGGCGGTGCCGAGGCACCGCCCCCGCCGGGGTCACGGACTCGGGGAGCCCGTCAGCCCCCTACCCGCCGTCAGCGCCGTCCCGGCCGGTAGCTCTCCTGGCTCTGCGGGTTGAACTGGTCCATCCGCACCCGCTCGGCCGCGCGCACGCGCGGGTCGTCGATCCGCAGCACGTCCAGGCCGCGTTCGATGTCGGACGAGTACACGTAGCCGTTGTAGTAGTACGTCGACCAGGTGTCGTTGTCCTGCACGCCCTCCTCCACGCGGGAGTCCACGTCGAAGAAGCCGATCTCGCTCGGGGCGCTCGGGTCGTTGAAGTCGATCACCGAGATGCCGCCCTGGTACCACGACTGCACGAAGTAGTCCTGGCCGGGCACCGGGATCAGCGAGCCGTTGTGCGCCACACACACCTGGTCGCCCTGGTGGCGGTCGATCTTGAAGTAGCTGGCGAAGTCCAGCTCCGGCGAGTCGCCGCTGCCCACCTCGTAGATCGCGTCGGCGCCGCGCTGGGGGCCGACCTCCTCGGTGCAGGTCGGCGCGCCGCCTCCGCCGAGTTCGTCGGTGAACAGCACGGTGCGGGCGTCGTTGGTGAAGGTCGCCGAGTGCCAGAACGCGAAGTTCTCGTCCTGGACCACCTCGGTGACGACCGGGTTCACCGGATCGGAGATGTCCATCAGCACGCCGTCGCCCATGCAGGCGCCCGCGGCGATGTCGCGCTCGGCGTAGACGGTGATGTCGTGGCAGCCCTGGGTGGGCAGCAGCAGCCCGTCCTGCCCGTGGTTGCCGCCCTCGGGGAACAGGACCGGCTCGTTGACGACCGCGGCCTCCTCGGGCGCGTCGTGCGGCACCTCGATGACGGAGATCTTGTCGTGCGGCGGCTGGCAGTTCGGGAAGCGCTCCGAGGGCGAGTACGACGACACGTAGATCAGGTCGCTGTCACCGGTCTTGCTCGGCACCAGCGTGTTGGTGTGGGATCCGCAGTCGGTGCGCACCGCCGACACGTACTGCGGGTCGGCCTTGTCGGAGATGTCGAAGATCCGGATGCCCTCGAACCCGTCCGGATCGGTCACCGGGACGGAGGGGGCGCCGCACTCGGTGCTCGCGCGGGGGTAGTCGACCGAGAAGTAGAGCAGGTCTCCGCTGACCGACACGTCGCCCTGGCCGCCCGGGCACAGGACCTCGGAGACGACCTCCGGCTCCTCCGGCTCGGAGATGTCGTAGATGACGAAGCCGTCGTAGTTGCCACCGATGGCGTAGTCGCCGCTGAACGCCAGGTCCGAGTTGACGTTGCGCACGGCCGAGGGCTTGGGCATGTGGGCGACGTGGGTGATGTTGTCGCTGTGGATGTCGTCGGCGGGCGCCTCGTCCGCCTGGGCGGCGGCCGGGCCGAGGAGCCCGACGAGCAGGGACGCGGCCGCGGCGGAGGCGAGGGCCGCGGTGCGGCGCAGAGCCTTCCTGGCCCGTGGTGCTGCGGGAGGTGCGGGCATGGGTTCTCCTGTGTGCACTAGGGGGTGGGGGTGGGGGTGGACGCGCCGGGGCCGCGGCGTACACGGCCGCGGCCCCGGTCCTTCGTCACCCGGTCGCGGGCCGGGCGGCGTTCGGGCGGGCGCCCCGGTCCCCCGCGGGGTCCGGGGCGCCCGTGCGGTCAGCGGCCGTTGCCGCGTCCCGGCCGGTACTCGGGCTGGGACTGGGGGTTGAACTCGTTCATCTCCACCTGCTCGGCCACCCGGAACCGGGGGTCGTCCAGCTTCAGGACGTCGAGTCCGCGGGTGATGTCGGAGGAGTAGACGTAGCCGTTGTAGTAGTAGGCCGACCAGGAGCCGCCCAGGACGAGCTCGTCCTCGCTGATCGGGTCACGGTCGAAGTAGCCGATCTCCTGGGGGTCGCTCGGGTCGTTGAAGTCGATCACCGAGACGCCGCCCTGGTACCAGGACTGCACGAAGTAGTCGCGTCCGGGGACCGGGATCAGCGAGCCGTTGTGCGCGACGCAGTTCTCGGTGTCGGCCTGGTGGCGGGGCAGCTTGTAGTAGCCCTCGAACTCCAGCTCGGGGGAGTCCTGGCCGCCGCCGATGGCGTAGATGGCGTTGGCGCCGCGCTCGGAACCGATCTCCTCGTTGCAGGTGGCGCCGCCGCCCCCGCCGAGTTCGTCGGTGAACAGCACGGTCTGGCCGTTGTTGGTGAAGGTCGCCGAGTGCCAGAACGCGAAGTTCTCGTCCTGGACCACCTCGGTGACGACCGGCGCGGCCGGGTCGGAGATGTCCATCAGGACGCCGTCGCCCATGCAGGCGCCCGCGGCGACGTCGCGCTCGGCGTAGACGGTGATGTCGTGGCAGCCCGCGGTGCCGGTGTTGCCGCCGTCGGGGAAGAGCACCGGGGTGTCGATGACCCTGGCCTCGGACGGTTCGTCGACGGGGATCTCGATGACGGAGATCTTGTCGTGCGGCGGCTGGCAGTTCGGGAAGCGCTCCGAGGGCGAGTACGAGGAGACGTACACGTACTCGTGCTCGCCGTCCTTGCCCGGCACCAGCGTGTTGGTGTGGGATCCGCAGTCGGTGCGCACCGCCGACACGTACTGCGGGTCGGCCTTGTCGGAGATGTCGAAGATCCGGATGCCCTCGAAGCCGTCCGGGTCGGTGGTCGGCACCGAGGGGGCGCCGCACTCGGTGCTCGCGCGGGGGTAGTCGACCGAGAAGTAGAGCAGGTCTCCGCTGACCGAGACGTCGCCCTGGCCGCCGGGGCACAGGACCTCGGAGACGACCTCGGGCTCCTCCGGCTCCGAGATGTCGTAGATGACGAAGCCGTTGTAGTTGCCGCCGATGGCGTAGTCGCCGCTGAAGGCGAGGTCGGAGTTGAAGTCACTCATGGCCTCGGTCTTCGGGACGTTGGTCACATGGGTGATGTTGGCGCTGGTGTCGGCGTCACTGACGAAATCGTCGTTCGCCGAGGCCGAGGCCGGGCCGAGCAGTCCGACCATGAGCACCGCCGCTCCGGCGAGGGAGACTCCGGTCAGTCCGCGTCTGGCACGCCGGGAGCTGGGGGTCGGGGGGGATGACGCCATCCTGTGTACTCCTGATTCTGATTGGAGCGAAACAGGAAGAAGGTACACAGTTCAACATCTATATGTATAGGGGGAGACAAAAGAAACCTTGTTCTTGACACGGTGTCGAGCTGACCCGATTCGACTACACAACGCGCCTAACCCGGGCGCCGCGCGGCGCACCGGAGCCCGCCGGTGCGCCGCGCCCCGACGGCTCAGCCGGAGGGCGGGGACGGCTGCGACTGCGGGTTGAACTCCTCCATCCGCACCTCCTCGGCCCCGGCCAGGCGGGAGTCGGTGAGCCGGAGCACGTCGAGCCCGCGCATGATGTCGGAGGAGTAGACGTAGCCGTTGTAGTAGTAGGCCGACCACGAGCCCGCCGTCGTCAGGGCGTCGGGGTTCCAGGGACCGCGGTCGAAGTGGCCGATCTCCCGGGGGTCGGCCGGGTCGTTGAGGTCGATGACCGAGACTCCGCCCTGGTACCAGGACTGCACGAAGTAGTCCTGGCCGGGCACCGGAATCAGCGAGCCGTTGTGAGCCACACAGTTCTCAGTTTCGGTCTGGTGACGAGGCAGTTTGTAGTAGCTCCGAAATTCGAGCTTCGGATCCGCCCCGCTCTGGTCCAGCGAGTAGACCGCGTCGGCACCCCGTTCGGGCCCCGTCCCGGTGTCGCAGGTGGCCGCGTGTCCGCCGCCGAGCTCGTCGGTGAAGATCACGGTGCGGGCGTCGTTGGTGAAGGTCGCCGAGTGCCAGAACGCGAAGTTCTCGTCCTGGACCACCTCGGTGACGACCGGGTTCACCGGATCGGAGATGTCCATCAGCAGGCCGTCCCCCAGGCAGGCCGCCGCGGCCAGGTCCCGCTCGGGGTAGGCGGTGATGTCGTGGCAGCCGGTGGTGGTCCCGTGGCCGCCGTCCGGCAGCAGCACCGGCTCGCTGACCACCCGGGCCGAGGCCGGGTCCGCCAGCGGCACCTCGACGACGGAGATCCCGTCGTGCGGCGGCTGGCAGTTCGGGAAGTCCTCCGAGGGCGAGTACGAGGAGACGTACACGTAGTCGCGCTCGCCGTCCTCGCCCGGCACCAGCGTGTTGGTGTGCGAGCCGCAGTCGGTGCGCACCGCCGACACGTACTGCGGGTCGGCCTTGTCGGAGATGTCGAAGATCCGGATGCCCTCGAAGCCGTCCGGATCGGTGGCCGACACCGAGGGAGCGCCGCACTCGGTGCTGGCGCGCGGGTAGTCCACCGAGAGGTAGAGCAGGTCTCCGCTGACCGACACGTCGCCCTGGCTTCCGGGGCACACGACCGTGGACACCCGGCTCGGGTTCTCCGGATCGGAGATGTCGTAGACGACGAAGCCGTCGTAGTTGCCGCCGATGGCGTAGTCACCGCTGAAGGCCAGGTCGGTGTTGTAGGACGCGGCGCCGTCCAGACCCTCCGCCCTGGGCAGGTTGGCCACGTGCACGACGCCCCCGCCGGTGCTCACCCCGTCGGCCCTCGCTCCGGGAACGGCCAGGAGGGCGGTGACGAGGAGGGGTGCCGTTCCGAGCGTCCCCCAGCGCAGTCCGTTCGCGTGCCTTCGCGTCTCCGATACCACCGCGCACCCCCCGGAAATACACAAAGCATTCAACTGACTACTATGGGTTGTACTCCTCTTCATTGGTAATAACCAGACGAAACGCCGAGAACGGACATACAACACTTCAGGAGGCCAAAAGCACGCAGAAACCCTTGGGGGCGAAGGGCACCCCGGCCCCCGCGCTCGGCGCTCGAAGTTGAACGAGATGGCACCGACCCGTGCCCGGGACTGGACAGAACACCCGTCGAGTGAGTAAGAAAGCCCGCAGGACGTTGCCCCAGGGCACAACGCCCACCGGCACAGCGGCCCCGTCCGCACCCCACCCCATCGGAGGACACCTCGTGCGTCGCCTGGTACTCGCGGCCGGAACCGCTCTCGCCCTGCTCGGAGCCTCAGCCTGTACGGGTGACGGGGACGGGCAGGAGCAGGAGTCGGCCAACGTCATCGCCCCCGGCGCGCCCGGGGAGTCCTCCTCCCCCGCGACCGCCGACCAGATCGCCGCCCTCGCGGAGGAGCAGGGCCACAACGAGGCCGACGTCACCTACCTGGTGATGATGATCGAGCACCACTCGCAGGCCCTGGAGATGACCGACCTGGTGCCCGAGCGCCACGAGCGCGAGGACATCGAGCTCATCGCCGACCGCATCGCCGACGCCCAGGGCCCCGAGATCACCGCCATGGAGAGCTGGCTGGAGGAGAACATCTTCGGCCCGGCCAGGGAGAACCCGGCGCACCAGAACTTCTGCGGGCTGGAGGGGGACGGCACCCATCACGACGAGAGCGGCGACGTGCCCACCTGCGAGCTGGAGGTCGACCACGACGACATGCCGGGCATGGCCACCGAGGAGGAGCTGGAGCAGTTGGCGGCGGCCGAGGGCGACGAGTTCGACCGCCTCTTCGTGGAACTGATGACCGCCCACCACGAGGGCGCCGTCACCATGGCCGAGGACGTGCTGTCCGAGGGCAAGGACCAGACGGTGATGCGCATGGCCAACGACGTGATCGCCGAGCAGAAGGCCGACATCGCGCGCATGGAGCAGGCGCTGGAGGGGTAACCCCGACGGACCCGTGCGCCCGCCCCCACGGGGGTGGGGCGCGGTCCCGGGTACACGCGAGGGGGCGCCCCGGTCGGGGCGCCCCCTCGCGTGTACCGGACCTGCTCGTCCGGGCGGCCCGGTCGCCGGAGCGCGGGCCGGAGCCCCGAAGAGCGCCGTCCAGGGCGGGTTCTCGGACCGGGCTCGGTCCTCGGGACGTCGGTTCCCGCCCTCCGGGCGGGGGGTGGGACGAGGCGAGGGCCCGGGAGAACGCCGTTAGGCGGACTTGTCCTGTCGGGTCCGGCGCAGCTGTGCCCGCGGGACGATGGTGGGGTTGACGTTGTCGATCACCGTCTCCCGCGTGATGATCACCTGACCCACATCCTCACGAGAAGGCACCTCATACATCACCGACAACAACACCTCCTCGATA
>ANAW01000292.1:0-36071 GCA_000340945.1 Nocardiopsis synnemataformans DSM 44143
CACACCGTAACGACCGCCCTGCGATCGCGTGAGGAAAATCCAACAGAAAGCGACAGGAAGGAGAGGGTGTGTGTCCCCCGTTCTGAAGGACGGGGTATCCACGCCCAACAAACAGATGACCGTGACCACACGCCCCACGGGGCTGGAGGAGGCCCTGACCGGGCTAGAGGGCACGGGCGCCCGCCCGCGCGCCGGGGGCACCGACCTGACGGCGTGCCTGGCCTCGGGGGTCCTGGAGCCCGCCCCCGTGGTCGACCTGACCGGGGTGGAGGAGCTGCGCGGGGTGGAGTGGCGCCCCGACGGCTCGGCCCGGGTGGGCGCGCTGACCGGCGTCGCCGAGCTGTCCGCGGACCCCGCGCTGGCCGCGGCCTATCCGGCGCTGGCGGCCACGGCGCGGGCGCTGGCCACGCCTCAGGTGCGCAACGCCGCGACGCTGGGCGGCAACCTGCTCCAGCGCAACCGGTGCTGGTACCTGCGCAACCCGGCCTTCGACTGCTTCCAGACGGGCGGGGACTCCTGCCCGGCGCGCGGGGGCGACCACCTGTACGGGGTGGTCGTGGACCGGGGCCCGTGCGCGGCCCCGCACCCGTCCTCGCTGGCGGTGGCGCTGCTGGCCCACGACGCGTCGGTGCTGGTGGCGGGCGACGGGCGGGCCGAGATGGCGGTGGCCGACCTCTACGACGCCGCCGACCCGACCCGCGACCACGTGCTGGAGCCGGGACGGGTGCTGGTGTCGGTGGCGCTGCCGGTCCCGGTTGCGGGTGAGCGGTCCGCCTACCGCCGGGCCACCGGGCGCTCCCGCGCGGAGTGGCCGCTGGTGGAGGCGGTGGTCCGCCTGGCCCTGGCGGACGGGGGTTCGGGGCCGGTGACCTCGGCGGCGGTGGCCGTGGGCGGGGTGGCCCGCACCCCGCTGCGTCTGCCCGAGGTGGAGGCCGCCCTGGTGGGCGCGCGTGCGGGCGAGGCGCTGGACGGGGGCGTGGCCGGGGCCCTGGAGGGCCTGGCCGACCTGTGCTCCCCGCTGCCCGCGACCGGGTACAAGGTGGGGCTGCTGAGCGCCACCGTGCGCGACGTCCTGGAGCGGGCCCTGGACGCCCCGGGCGACTGAGGGCCCAAGCGTCGCCTCGGCCCCGTCCTCTCCGCACACGGTGAGGGCGGGGCCGACTTCGTGTCCAGAAAACTCCCTTTTCAGATAAAGGTCCCTTTAAGGAAATTCCTCCCTACCGTGCACTTCGGCGCACAGGGGACCAAAGAGGAAAGCCGGAGCCTCCGCCCCGGCCAAAAACGCACGAGCGCACACGCCCGGCGGCGGAGAACTTTTCCGGGAAAACGGAATCGCCAGTTTCCCGGTGACCCAGCGAACTCCTCTTTCCCCTCACGTCCCAGAAGGGAGAAAGAGGACAAAGACCCACGTGGGTACCGCGTCCCACATCAGCACCAAAAGAGGACAGGAGCGCCGGACCAGCCCCTCCACCAGCACCGACGTACGCGCTCCCGCCTCCACGGCCGCCCCTCCCCCACGTTTTCCCGCCTCCCGCACGGAATTCTTTTCCGGCCTTCTTGACACGGATCGGAACGGATGGAAAATTGATGCAGTCGGACCACGGGACACGGTTCACCACCCTCCCGCGCGAACACCGCGCCATTTCCCCCGACGCCCGAACCACGGGAAAAGAGAACGCCCCCCTAACCCCGTGCCCTCCTCCGGAACCAGGACCCGCACGGTAAGTCCCCACGACGATCCAGCAGTCGTCCACCACCGAAGCGCGAATCACGGGTGACACTTTGACGCATGCGTTGTCCCAGGACGTGTCCGCGGCCGAGCGACGAGAGCGCTTCGCCGAGTCGGGATACCTCGTCCTCCCCGGCCTCCTGCCCGAGAACCTCCTCCGCCGGCTCCTCCCCGAGGTGGACCGCTGGGTGGACGAGGGGCTGCGCGACCGCTCGATAGCCGCCTGCCTCGCCCCGGACGGGGGCGACCCGCACCCGGCGCTGGAGCTGGAGCTGCCCGCCCACGGCGAACTCCTCACCCACGGCCCGCTGCTGGAGGTGATCGCGGAGCTGCTGGAGGCGCCCTTCGTCTTCCACCACCTGCACAGCGCCAGGCACGACCCGGACACGGGGGGCAAGCCCTGGCACCACGACAACGAGCCCAACGACCGCGGGGACCCGGGCCTGGTCATGGTGCACGCCCTGCACTACCCCGCGGGCCTGGACGAGACGATGGGGAGCCTGGCCGTCCTGCCCGGATCGCACCGCGAGGACGCGGACAAGACCGCCCGCGCCCACCTGGGCACCTGCGAGCTGCCGGGCGAGGTCGTCCTCGACCGGCTCCCGCCCGGATCGACCGTCCTGCTCAACTCGGCGCTGTTCCACGCGCGCAGGCCCGCTCCGCGGGCGATCCGCCACCCCCGCTACTTCGTGGACGCCTCCTACTGCCAGACCGGCGCCCGATGGCGCCCGGTGAAGCCCTACTGGCGGCACATGCTCACCCGCGCCCGCGAACTCGGCCTCGACCGCGGGAGATGGCCGGAGCTGTTCTCGCCGCGGCACTTCACCGACTACTCCCCGTTGTGAGGCGCTGGAGCCGGTCCCCCGGTCGGGCCTGACGGTGACGGAGCCCCCGCCACGGGGCCGAGCGAAGCACAGAGCGGAGCCATGACGCACGTGTCGCGATCCACCCCCACACTGCCCGACCTGCTCACGGAGGGGATTCGGGCGCACCCGTTCCGTACGGCGCTGACCGACGGCGCGCGCTCCCTCAGCTACCGCGAACTCGACGCCGTCGCCGACCGCGTCGCCGCCCTTCTGGCCGCACGGGGCCTGGGCCGCGGCGACCGGGTGGCCCTGCTCGGTCCGCGCGACGCACGGGTGTTCGCGCTCCTGCACGGGGTCCTGCGCTCGGGCGCGGCCGCGGTCGTCGTCGACCCGGAGTGGAGCGCCGCCGACGTCGCCGCGCGGCTGGACGACGTCGCGGTCGCCCACGCGCTCACCGCCGACCCGGGAACGCGTGCTCCCGGCGGGCGCCGCACCGAGGTCCTGGACCCCGCGTCCCTGACCGCGCCCGTCCCCTGCCCCCGCCGCGCCCCGGGCCCGGCCGCCGACCCGGCCTACCTCTCCTTCACCTCGGGTTCGAGCGGGCGGCCCAAGGCCGTCACGGTCACCCACGCCAACGCGGCGCACTACGCGCTGGCGCTGTGCGAACGCCTCGGCCTCACCCGCGCCGACGCCCCGGTGTTCGCGCACGTGACCACCCTGGCGGCGGACCTGGGCCACACCTCCTGGCTGCTCGCCCTGGCGACCGGGGGCCGGGTGCACGTCGTCCCCGACCGCGCCGCCCGCGACCCGCGGGCCCTCTGGGCGTCCCTGCGCGAGGCCCGGGTCTCGGTGCTCAAGACGACCCCGTCCCACATGGCGGCTCTGCTGGAGGAGCGTCCCCCCGAGCAGGAGCCGCTGCACACCCTGCTCCTGGGAGGCGAGGCGCTGCCGCGGTCGCTGGCCTCGGACCTGCTGGAGGGCGGTGTCGCGCGCCGGGTGGTCAACCACTACGGACCGACCGAGACGACCATCGGAGCCACCTGCCTCGTCGTCCGCGCACACGCCGACCTGCCCGGCGACGAGCCGACCGTGCCCATCGGCACCCCGATCGGCGGGGCGGAACCGCTCCTGCTGGACACCGACGGCCGGCAGGTCCCCGACGGCGCGGAAGGCGAACTCCTCATCGGCGGGCCCGGGGTCACGGCGGGCTACTTCGGGCGGCCCGAGGAGACCGCGCGCCGCTTCGTCCACCGGGACGGGGGCCGGATGTACCGGACCGGCGACGTGTGCCGCCGCCGCCCGGACGGCGACCTGGTCTTCGTCGGCCGCACCGACCGCGAGGTCAAGGTGCGGGGCTACCGGGTCGACCCGGTCGGGGTCGAGCGGGTGATCGAGGGGTTCCCGGGGGTGGGGCAGTCCGCCGTGCTGGCGCGGGAGACGCCCGCGGGGACCGCCTTGGTGGCCGCCGTGCGCCCGGTGGACGCGCGGGAGGAGGCGCGACTGCTCGACGCGCTCCGCACCCACCTGCGCGAGCGGCTGCCCGGGTACGCGGTGCCCCAGCCCGTGGTCGCCCTGGCCGCGTTCCCCACCGGACCCAACGGCAAGCTCGACCGCGCGAGCCTGGCCGCGGCCGTGGACGCGGCCCTGGACGCGCGGGCCCGCCGTACGGCCCCGGACGGGCCGGACCCGGACGGGCGGCCGCTGGTCCGCGCCATCGCCGAGCTGTGGGCGGACGCGCTCGGGCTGCCCGCCGTCGGTCCGGGCGCCGACGTGCTCGAACTCGGCGGGGACTCCATCCTCGCGATGCGCACGGTGGCGTTCCTGCGCCGGGCCGGTCTGCGCGTGGCCTTCGAGGACTTCTACCGCCACCCCACTCCGGAGCTCCTGGCCTCGGCAGCCCGCCCCGGCGGAGGGGACCCGGCCGAACGGTCGCCGCGCCGGGAGCACGCCCGGGCGCTGGCCCCCGCCCAGCGCTGGCTGCTGCGGCAGCCCATGGCCGACACGCGCCACTGGAACCAGTCCGTCCTGCTGCGCTGCGCGGCGCCCGTGGACGCCCCGGCCCTCTCCGCGGCCGTCGGGGCCGTCCTGGGGCGTCACCCGGCCCTGCGCACCCCCGTAGACCCGGGCGGCCCCGGTCGAGCGCGCCCCGCGCGGGACCTGCACGCGGTGTCCTTCTCGCGGCTGCCCGGGGAGCCCGGCGGGGCCGCGGCGGTGATCGGCGGCGTGTGCACCGAACTGCACCGGGGCCTGGACCCGGAGTCCGGGCTCCTGCTGCGCGCGCACCTGTTCACCGGCCACCCCGACGGCGGGGACCGGCTCGCGGTGATCGCCCACCACCTGGCCGTGGACGGCATCTCCTGGCGGATCCTGCTGGACGACCTCGCGCACGCCTACCTGTCCGCGCTCTCCGGGGAGGCGGAAGCCCTTCCCCCCACGGCCGACTTCTACCGGTGGGCGGCCCGGGCGCCGCGCGCACCCGAGGTCCCCGAGGCCCCCGAGGCCGCGCCCCGCCCGCTCCGGGGCGGGGGCGCGCCCGAGCGGGCACGGCCGACCGCCCTGGTCTGGAGCCTGGGCGAGGCGGCCACGGACCGGCTCGTGCGCCGCCACGGGCACGGCCAGGGCCTGGAGGCGCTCCTGCTGTCGGCCTTCACCGACGCCGTGCTGGACCGCGACGGGCGCTCCCGGCTGGGGGTGGAGGTGGAGACGCACGGGCGCGACACCAGCGACGCGGGGCACGCCTACATGGACACCGTCGGCTGGTTCACCGCCGTGAAGCGGGTCGAGGTCGGCCGCGCCGACGGCGGCCCGGCCCGGCGGGCGCGGGCGGTCGGACGCCTCCTGCGCGAGGCGCCCGAGCTGCCGATGGACGCCCCCGGCCCGCGGCCCGAGGCGGGGTTCAACTTCCTGGGAACGTTCCGGCCGCCCGGGGACCCCTCCCTCGGCTGGACCGTGGCCCCCGAGCAGGCCGGGAACGCCCGCTGCTCCGGGGGCGACCCCCTCCAGCGCCTCCGGCTCACCGCCCGCGTCGTCGAGGGCAGGCTGGTGGCCGACCTCGTGTACGCGCGGCCCGGCCTCTCCCACGAGGACGCGGCGGACGTCCTCTCCGCCTTCGGCCGCTCCGTCGCGGCCGAGGCCCGGGCGACGCCCCCCGCGCACAGCGGGTCGCCCGTGTCGACCTCGGGGCAGCCGATGCTCCACGGGAACCCCGGACACGGCGCGTCCGTGCGGGTGCTCCGCGAGCCCTCCCGGATCCTGCTCACCGGGGCCACCGGCTACCTGGGCACGCATCTGCTCGGCGCGCTCCTGGAGCGGGGGGCGAGGGTCACCTGCCTGGTACGCGCCGAGCGCGACGCCGACGCCGCCCGGCGGGTCGGCGCCGGGTCGGGCGGCGTCGAGGCCGTGGCCGGGGACGTCACCCGGGAGGGCCTGGGGCTGTCCGCGGACGGGCTCCGCCTCGTCCGGGGGGTCCACGCCGTCGTCCACGCCGCGGCGGACGTGCGCCTGGTGGCCCCGCCCGACGAACTGGAGCGCGTCAACGCGACCGCGGTCCGCGGGCTGGTGTCCTGGATCGACGCCGAGGTCTCCGGGGCGCGCCTGCACCACCTGTCGACCCTCGCCGTGTGCGGCGGCGTCGAGGGGCCCGCGCGCCGCTTCAGCGAGGCCGACCTGCGCATCGGGCAGGGCTTTCGCACCCCCTACGAGAGGACCAAGTTCGCGGCCGAGGAGATCGTCCGCTCCTGGGCCGCCTCGGGCCGCCAGTGCTACGTCCACCGCAGCGGCCACATCGCCGCGCACAGCCGCACCGGGGCGTTCCAGAGCAACGTCTCGGACAACCGGGTCTACCAGCTCGTGCGCGGGTACGTCCTGGCCGGGGCGGCGCCGAGGCGCCCGTCGACCTCCTTCGTCTTCTCCCACGTCGACACGGTGGCGGCGGGGATCGCGGCGATCGCCACACACCCCTGCGCCGCGCCCGGCGCCTACCACGTCGAGTCCCCCCACGAGGTCCCCCACGACGAACTCGTGGCGTGGCTCGCCCGGCACGGCTACCCGGTCGCGCTGACCGGCGACGAGGCGTTCGCCGCCGCGCTGGCCCGCGCCGAACGCGACCACCCGACCGAGATCCGCCTGGCGTCGGCGTGGTCGCAGATGGAGGAGCGCAACGTCGTCGTCGACAGCTCGCGCACCGCGTCCGTGCTCGACCGGGCCGGTGTGCGCTTCCCCGTCCCCACCTCCCGGTGGTGGTCCGCGGCCCTCGGGTGGGCGGCCCGGACCGGTTTCCTGCCCCCGGTGGCCGTCCCCGACGGCGCCACCGCCCGCTGAGCGCTTCACGCGACGTCCCACGAACCCGCCTGACGAAGGGAACAACCCATGTCCGATGACACCGTGACCGACCTCGGATGGAACACTGAGGCCCTGGAGGAGCGGCGCGCGCTCTGGTCGCTGCCGCTGGCGAAGGAGGACACGCGGCTGCTGGAGGAGGCCGCGGCGGCCGACCGCTGGGACGGCGCCGAGGGGGTGCGCGACCGGATCCGCGCCTTCGCCGTCGAGAGCGTGCGCTCGGTGGGGTTCGCGCACGTGCGCGGCCTGGTCTCCCCCGACGCGCCCTACGCCGTGAGCGAGGCGGTCATGCTGTTCGTGCTGCGCGAGCTCGGCCGGGTCGTCCCGCAGAACGCCCGGGGCGACCTGACCCACGTGCTCCGCGACCAGGACGGCGACGGCGCCACCGAGCTCGGCTTCCACTGCGACACCTGCGACGTCCTCGTCCTGCTCTGCCTCCAGCCCGCGGTGGACGGCGGGGGCGACACCAAGCTCGCGAGCGCGCGGACGGTGCGCGACACCGTGGCGGGAGAGCGCCCCGACGTGCTCGCCGCGCTGGAGCGGGAGTGGACCTTCGACCGGACCGGCCGCGCCGGACAGCAGGTCGTCGTCTCCCCGATCCTCTTCGTCCAGGAGGACGGCTCCGTCGGCTGCTACTACCAGCCCCGCACGGTGCGGACCTCGCCCGAACGGGGCGGGCCGCCCCTGAGCGGGAGCCAGTGGGAGGCACTGGGCTTCCTGGACGAGGTCCTCTACCGCCCCGAGATCGCCTTCCGCCTGCGCCTGGAGGCGGGCGAGCTGCTGCTCATCCGCAACAACCGGGTCATGCACGGGCGCTCGCCCTACGTCGACGCGCCCGGCCCGCGGGCCCGCCGCGTGCTCAGGTCCTGGATGAGCACGGAGGTCCTGTGACCTCCCGTCCGGGCGGGAGGGGGGTGGCCGTGGTGACCGGCGGCGGAAGCGGGCTGGGCCGGGCGGGCGCCCTGGCCCTGCTCGCGGACGGGTGGTCGGTCGCGGTGGCCGGACGGCGCGGGGACGCGCTCGACGGGACCCTGGCGCTGGCGGGGGCGGACGCGGACCGGATGGCGGCCGTCCCGACCGACATCAGGGACCCCGACGGGGTCGCCTCGCTCTTCGCGGCCGTGCGCGAACGCTTCGGCCGGGTGGACCTGCTGTTCAACAACGCGGGCGCGGCCGTGCCGCGCAGGCCGGTCGAGGACATGCCCCTCGACGACTGGAACAGGGTGGTGGACACCGTCGCCACCGGCGCCTTCCTGTGCTCGCGCGAGGCCTTCCGGGTGATGCGGGACCAGTCCCCTCGGGGCGGGCGCATCATCAACAACGGCGCTCCCTCGGCCCACGTGCCGCGGCCGCACACCATCGCCTACACCGCGGCCAAGCACGCCCTGCTGGGGATGACGCGCGCCCTGGCGCTGGACGGGCGCAGGTACGGGATCGCCTGCGGGCAGATCGACGTGGGCAACGTGGCGCCGATGGACGGGGAGCCGCAGCCCGCGGCGCTCCAGGCCGACGGGACGAGGGCCGTGGAGCCGATGATCCCGGTGGAGCGGTTCACCGAGTCGCTGACGCTGATGGCGTCGATGCCCCTGGACTCCAACGTCCAGTTCCTCACCGTCCTGCCGACCGCGATGCCCTTCGTCGGGCGGGGGTGAGGGGCCGTTGTTCGTCAGCTCTCGCTCCTTCGAGGAGTACCGGGCGATGTTCGCGCTCTCGCAACGGGACCTGTCGCTGCGGATCCTGGACTGCCCCGGCGGGGCGGCGGGGTTCGTGGCCGGGGCGCGCGGCGTGGACGCCGTCGCCGTGGACCCCGAGTACGCCGGTGACAGGGAGGCGCTGGGCTCCCTGGCCCTGCGCGAGGCCGAGTACCGGCACTCCCTCGTCGCGGAGGGGGCGGCGGGGTTCGTGTGGACGTGGTTCGGCTCCCCCGAGCGCTACACCCGCGTGCGGACCCGGGCCGCGCGCGCCTTCGCCGCCGACGTCACGGCGCGGCCGGAGCGCTACGTCGCGGGCGCCCTGCCCGACCTGCCCTTCGCCGACCGCTCCTTCGACCTCGTGCTCAGCTCGCACCTGCTGTTCTCCTACGGGGCGCGGCTCGACGAGGACTTCCACCGGTGCGCCCTGCTCGAACTGGTGCGCGTGGCGCGGTGGCAGGTGCGCCTGTTCCCCGTGGTGCTGCACACCAGCGGTGAGAGGTACGGCGCGCTCGACCGGCTGCGGGCGTGGTTGGAGGGGCGGGGCGTGCGCACCCGCCTGGAGCGGGTCGGCTACGAGTTCCAGCCCGGGGGCGACGAGGTGCTCCTCCTCGACCCCGGCTCCGGCGCCGCGGCTCCGGAGGCGGCCCGGGACGGACGGGGCCGCGCCTTCGCCCTGGACCCGGTGCGCTGGCGCCACCTGGAGGCGGGGGCGTAGCCGCGCGGGGGCGGTCCCGCCGCGGCACCGGGGGTGTCGGGGCCGCCGGCCGAAGGCGCCCGCGGCGCCGCGGACCCTTCGGACGCCCCGGAGACGGGTGCGGGCCGGGACCGCCGGGGTCGGCGGCACCCGGCCCGCGGCCTGGACGCGTCGGGAAGGTCAGCCGCGCAGCAGCGCCTGGTGGGCCAGCTCCCGGCACGCGACCCCGAAGTCCAGCCCGGCGGCGGCCGCACCCATCGGGAAGGTGGAGGTCTCGGTCAGACCCGGGGCCACGTTGGTCTCCAGGAAGGTGACCCGGCCGTCACCGCCCACGATGACGTCGGTACGGGACAGGTCCCGCAGCCCCAGGACGCGGTGCGCGGTCAGCGCCACCTCGGTCGCCTCGGCGACGGTGGCGGGGTCCAGGCGCGCCGGGCAGAAGAACTCGGTGCGCCCGGCGGTGTAGCGGGCGGCGTAGTCGTACACCCCGCCGTCGGGCACGATCTCCACCGGCGGCAGCGCCACCGGCCCGTCTCCGGTGTCGAGGACGCCCACGGCCAGCTCGGTACCCTGCACCTGCTCCTCGACCAGGGCCGAGTCGCTGTAGGCGAAGCAGGACACCAGGGCGGCCGACAGCTCCTGCACCGAGGCGACCGGGGCCGCGCCGAACGCGGAGCCGCCGCGGTCGGGCTTGACGAACAGCGGCAGGGCCCGCCGGGCGGNGGTCGTGGAAGGCCGACTTGGGCAGGGCGGCGCCGCGCGGCACCCGCACTCCCTCGGAGGCCAGCAGCGCCTTGGCGGCGGGCTTGGAGTAGGCCAGGCGGCAGCCCCCCGGCCGGGCGCCCACGTAGGGCACCCCGACCAGTTCCAGGACCTCCCGGATGGCGCCGTCCTCACCCGCGGCCCCGTGCAGGACGGGGAAGACCACCTGCGGCGGGTCCTGGACGAGGCGGTCCAGCAGGGTGGAGTCCACGTCGGCGACCTGGACCTCCACTCCCAGACGGCGCAGCGCCTCGGCGACGCCGCGCCCGGAGTGGACGCTCACCTCGTGTTCGGGGGACAGGCCCCCGGCCAGGACGAGGACCCGGTCAAGGTCTGCCACGGCGCGGACCTCCTTCTGTGCTGCTGTCATGATGGGGTGCCCTCATGGGGTGTCAGGGCAGGTCCGGAGCGGGGGCCTGTACGCCCTCGGTGCTCGGGGCCAGGGTGGTGCCGAACGTATCACGCAGGTCGATCTCACCCTCGATGGCTCCGACGAGGCGGCGCACGCCCTCGCGGATCTGCTCGGGTGTGGGGTAGCAGAAGCTCAGGCGCATGGTGGCCCGGCCGCGGCCGTCGGCGTAGAAGCCGGTGCCGGGCACGTAGGCGACCCGTTCGGTGACGGCCCGGGGCAGCATGGCCTTGGAGTCGATGCCCTCGGGCAGGGTGGCCCAGACGAAGAATCCGCCCTGGGGACGGGTCCAGGTGCAGCCCTCGGGCATCATCGCGGTCAGCGCGTTGAGCATCGCGTCGCGGCGTTCGCCGTACATGGTGTTGAACGACTTGATCTGCTCGCGCCAGGGGAAGGTGTTGAGGTAGCGGCGTACCACCAGCTGGTTGAAGGTGGAGTGGCTGAGCATCGCCGACTCGGCGGCCAGGACGAGCTTGGCGCGCACCGCGGCGGGGGCGAGCGCCCAGCCGATGCGCAGGCCGGGCGAGAAGGTCTTGGACAGCGATCCCAGGTAGACGACGTTGCCCTCGCTCTGGGAGTAGAGCGTGGGTTCGGGGTCGCCGTCGTAGCGCAGCAGGCCGTAGGGGTTGTCCTCGACGATGAGCACGTCGTGGCGCTCGCAGGTCTCGGTCACCCGCGCGCGCCGCTCGGCCGTCATGGTGATCCCGGCGGGGTTCTGGAAGTTGGGGACGGTGTAGAAGAACTTCACCGGCCGCCCGTCCAGCTCGGCGCGGACGAGCGCCTCCTCCAGCTCCTCGGGGATCACGCCCTGCTCGTCCATGCCCACGTGGCGGATGTCGGCCTGGAAGGCGGCGAAGGTGTTGATCGCGGTGACGTAGGTGGGGGCCTCGGTCAGCACGATGTCGCCCGGGTCGACGAAGACGCGGGTGATCAGGTCCAGGGCCTGCTGGGAGCCGACGGTGACGATGACGTCGTCGGGGCTGGCGGTGATGCCCTCCAGCGACATGTAGTCGCAGAGCTGCTCGCGCAGCACGGGGTCGCCCTGGGCGGAGCCGTACTGGAGCGCGGCCGTGCCCTCCTCGGAGACGACGTCCTTGACCAGTTCGCCGATCTGCTCCAGGGGCAGCGCCGCGACGTTGGGCATGCCCCCGGCGAGGGAGACCACCTCGGGGCGCGACGCGACGGCGAAGAGTGCGCGGACCTCCGATGCGACCATGCCCTGTGCTCGGCGTGCGTAGCGGCCGACGTGCGGGTCGATACGCGAACCCTGTTGGCTGGGCTGCTGCTCTCGGTGGTCAGCGGACACGGTCCACCTCCGAAGGAAGGTCGTTCTGTGGGGCAGGGCGGGGGCCGTCCGGGAACTCTCGGCGTTCCCGGGTTCGACGCCCTCGCCGTCCCCGCGGTTCACACCCCGTCCCCGTCCGCGGGCGCGGTGCCCGGAGTCGCGGACGGAGTGGTCGGGTGGGCTGGGTCGTGGGTGAACACGACCCGGTAAATGCACCGAGTCTAGCCCAGCGTCGGGACACGGGCACGGAGCGGGTCCCCTGCGTGCTGTACGCCACACCGGTCACACCCGCTCCCTTCGCCTCGTCCTCCCCGGTGGACTACCCGTCCGCCGCCGGGTCCACGGGGAGGGAGACGAGAACATGGGCCGCTCTTTCCCCGGCCATCGGCCGGGTGCTCGCTCGCGGCCGGGTGCTCGCGGCGGAGGACGCGGCGCGGGGCGGGGAGGCACGGAGGACGGCGCCGGAGGGGAGGCCCCCTGGGTGACTCGCGGGAGGGGACATGGCGAGGGGGCGGGTCCCCCTGAACCCGCCCCCTCGCATCGGCACACCCCGGGGAGCCGAGCTCCCGCGAGGGCGTACCGTCGGCGCGATGGCCCCAGGGGGTTCCCCCGAATCCCCGTGGTCGGCCATCCGAGCCCGGTGGCGCCTCTCCGTTACTCTCCCCCGGAACCCCCCTCAAGGTCCCAAGGCCGTGGACGCGCCACGCGTTTCGTCCGCGGTCCGCCGCCGGGCCCTCTCTTGCCCCGCGGCGGCCACCGACTCTGGGCCGCGCACGCACAGTCCATCGCACACCGGAGGACACGGCAACGGTTGCACTAGGTTGCGGTGTCGTCGCGCAGAGCCATGGGGCAGTCTCCGTCGCGGAGCGCGTCCCGCAGCGCGCGCACCCCGGGGGCCACCGACCCGGGCAGCAGGTCCACCGGGGAGGGCGGCCGGGACACCCGGACCCGCACCTCGCCGCTGAACCGGTAGGGGCGGCTCTGGATGATGCCGCCCAGGTGGCGGCGCACGCGCGAGAGCTCGGCGCGCACCGTCACCACGTGCCCGCCCGCGCCGAACACGTCCTGGGACAGCTGCGCGCCGGTGCGCCCGCCCCGGTGCACGGCCAACAGCAGCAGCAGTTCGGCGTGGCGCGGGGTGAGCCGGTGCGCCCACTCCCCGCTGGGCCCGGCGACCACCATCCGGGGCGAGGGCCGGGTCAGGTCCAGGGTGACCGTGGAGGGCGCGGTCTCCGCCGCCGGGCGGGGGCGCAGCAGCCAGCCGCCGGGCAGGGGCTCCAGGGCGCACTCCCCCAGGGCGGGCAGCCAGGCGGTGCCGCTCTCGCGGTGCTTGGGCAGCAGCACCCTGCGGACCGGCTCCATGTGGACGGCGGCGGCGGTCCACCCGGCCTCGTCCACCACCAGCGCGCGCTCGCTCATCCCGGCCAGCAGGGGCGCGGCCACCGAGCGCAGCCGCTCCAGGTGGGTGTGGTGGATGCTCTGCAGATGGGCCTCGGCCAGCTGGGCCACCGCGCTGACCAGGGCGAGGGTGGAGGGGTGGATGGTGGAGACGGGGCCGGTGACGTCGACGGCGCCGAGCAGGCGGCCGTCACGGGGGTCGTGGATGGGGGCGCAGGCGCAGGTGAGGGCGTGCAGGTTGCGCACGAAGTGCTCCGCGGAGTAGACCTGCACGGGCCGCCCCACGACCAGGGCGGTGCCGATGGCGTTGGTGCCGGCGCTCCCCTCGTTCCAGAAGGCGCCCTCGACGAGCCCGACGCGGTCGCCGAGGGAGCGGATGCGGTGGGAGCCGTCGCGCCACAGGATCTGCCCGGAGGCGTCGGTGACCAGCATGATGTGGTCGGCCTCGTCGGCGACCGAGACGAGGGAGCGGCGGATCAGCGGCAGGACCTCGGCGATCGGGGAGGCGTCCCGGTGCCGCTGGAGTTCGTCCAGGCGGACCATGCGGGGCGGCGGGGCGCTGTCGGGGTCGATCCCGAAGCGGCGCGTGCGGGACCAGGAGTCCTCGATGACCGGCCGCAGGGAGGCGGGCGCCGGACGCCCGGCGAGCGAGGCCTCGTGCACGCGCCGGAGCAGGCGGGCGTGCTCGCGGGCGTCAGCCCCGGCCGGCAGGGCCGTGTCCAGCGGCGGAAAAGACATGCGGTCCCCTGAGCTCGCGTTCGCAACGGCGTTCATCAATTTTCTCGGTTCGGCTTCGACAGGGTTGAGGGAACGGAAATACACACATGTTTCGGAGGCCGCTCTCGCCTGCGCTTCCGTTTCATCACCGGATTATGCCCTATTGCGACCCCCGTAGCGGACGGGGATCCCGTTGCCGCACGGAAGCCGGAAACCCCGTGGAGTCCGCGCGTATCCGACGCGGCGCCCGCGTCCGCGGTCGCCGAAAGGCGGTGGAGGCGTCTTCGAGAAAGGGGGCCGGGGGCGAACGGAACAGCGGAATTACCGAAAACGGCCGGTAATGCCGCAACGGCACTTTCCCGGACACATGTCCGGGTCAGTGCTGCCAGCGGGTGAGCGCGAACCACAGACGCATGCGCTGCTCGGCGTCGGCCAGGTCCACGCCCAGGTCGCGCTCGACCCGTCCGATCCGGTAGCGGACGCTGTTGCGGTGGGCGCCCAGGTCGGCGGCGGCCCGGTCCCAGTTGCCGTGCCGGGTGAGCCAGACGCGCAGGGTGCGGCGCAGCAGCCGCGCGGAGTCGGTGTCCTCGGCCAGCGGCCCCAGGACGCGGCGGGCCAGGTCGTCGCCTCCCCCCGGCCCCAGGAGGGCGTCGAAGGGGTCGGCGGGCTCCTCCAGCAGCGGCCCGCCGACCGCGCGGGCGCGGGTGAGCAGGGCGGCGGCCCGGCGGTCCGCGGCGGCCAGCTCCGCCGGGTCCACCGGCCCGCTCAGGGCGCCGATCCAGCCGTGGTCGAGCAGCCGGTCCAGGTGGGCCCGGTGCGCGGTGTCGCCCAGGTCGGCGAGGACGGCGCGCAGGTCCTCGCCGGGGCCCGCGTCCAGCAGCCGGGTGCCCAGGGGCAGCGCGGCGGGGCCGGTGTGGCGCCCCCGTCCGGCGGGCCGGGCGCGCAGGACCCGGTAGGCGCCGGGCGACGCCGGCCCGGCGCGGGTGGCCGGCGCGGTCGCAGCGGCGGGGGTCTCCGGTGCGCCGGTCGTCGCGGAAACAGCGGACTCGGCCAGGGCGGAGGCGTCCGTCGGGGCGGTGAGTCCGGCCAGCAGCGGCACGGCCGCGTCGGTGAGCCCGCCGTCCAGGAGGAGGCCGGTGATCAGGCGGCCCGGGGCGGGCGGGGCGCCCCGGGAGGTGCGGGCGAGCAGCTCCAGCAGGGCGGTGGCGGTGCGCAGGACGGCCCGGTCGGTGATGCCCAGCGGCTCGGGGCGGCCGACCAGGACCACGCCGTGCTCCTGCGGCGGGGTGCCGACGGTGTGCAGGAAGACCTCGTCCCCCCGCGCCCGGGCCTTGGCGCTGCGCGGGCCGCGGGGCCGGGTGAGCCGGTCCGCGAGCCCGTGCAGTTCGGGGCCCAGCTCCGCAGGGGCGCCCGCGGTGCGGTGGGCGCCGCCCGGCACGGCGGGCGACGGGCGGGCCAGGACCGCCCAGCCGCCGAGGGCCTCGGCCAGGACGCGCAGGACCCGGTCCACGGGGGCGTCGGCGGTGACGGCCAGGGCCAGGGCCTGGTGCGCCTCGCCCAGGCGGCGCAGGTCGCGCAGGTGCAGTTCCTGGAGCTCGGCCCCCACGGCCTGGCTGACGGCGGCGAAGGGCGTGGGACGTGGCACCTCCACCAGGGGCAGCCCCCGTGCGCGGCACTGCTCGACCAGTCCGGCGGGGACGGTGTCGTGCACCGGGGTGACGCCGAAGCCGACGGCGCTGATCCCCGCGCCGACCAGGGAGTCCACGTAGCCGCGCAGCCCGGCGGGAGTGGCGGGCAGGTTGACGCCCGCGGTGAGCAGCAGTTCGCCGCCGCGCAGGTAGGCGGCCGGGTCGGCCAGCTCGCTGGCCACCGCCCAGCCGATCCCCGGGTCCCCGGCCGCCACGAGGACGGCCAGTTCCAGGTCGCGGCGGCCCACGACGGTGCTCAACGGCACCGTGTGCACCTGTGCCCGGCTCTCCCCCGCCACCCCCGACCCCCTTCGCGACCCGGCCCGCGCTCCCGCCCGGCGGACCGGCAGGGGGGGGAGGGCGCCCCCCGAGGACCTCCGCGCGGGGGTGCGCCGACCGCATGTCCTGGATACCTCATCCAGTACAACGCATGTCTATGGATGGTTCGTCCACTGGAGAAGGCCGCGTCGGCTGCCTAACCTGTCCGGGGTTCATGTGATCTGCCCCAACATGGTCGCTTTCGTTCCCCTGCGCCCCTCCGCCCGCACCGGGAGCACCCGCGCGGCCGCCGCACGGCAGGTCGGCCCGACCGACACGGCTGCCGTGGGCCCCGCACGCGCCTGCGGGCCGTACCGAACACCGCACCGACGACGAGAAGGACACCCGTGAACGCACCGATCGGCCCCACCGACTCCAGCCTCGTACCGCGCTTCGCCGGACCGGCCACCTTCGCCCGGCTCCCCCGCATCGACCAGGTCGAGCACGCCGACATCGCCGTGGTCGGCGTCCCCTTCGACACCGGCGTGTCCTACCGCCCCGGCGCGCGCTTCGGCCCCTCGGCCATCCGTGAGGCCAGCCGCCTGCTGCGCCCCTACAACCCGGGCCTGGACGTGTCCCCGTTCGCCTCCGCGCAGGTGGTCGACGGCGGCGACATCGCGGTCAACCCCTTCTCGATCGGCGACGCGGTGGAGACCCTGGACCAGGGCGCCTCCGAGTTCGTGCGGGCGGGCACCCGCCTGGTCACCCTGGGCGGCGACCACACCATCGCTCTGCCGCTGCTGCGCTCGCTGTACCGCCAGCACGGGCCGATCGCCCTGCTGCACTTCGACGCCCACCTGGACACCTGGGACACCTACTTCGGCGAGCCCTACACCCACGGCACCCCGTTCCGCCGCGCCGTGGAGGAGGGGATCCTGGACACCGAGGCCCTGTGCCACGTGGGTACCCGCGGCCCGCTGTACGGCAAGAAGGACCTGGAGGAGGACCGCCGCTTCGGCTTCGGCATCGTCACCTCCGCCGACGTCATGCGCAGGGGCGTGGACGAGGTCGCCGACGCGCTGCGCCAGCGCATCGGAAACCGCCCGCTGTACGTGTCGGTGGACATCGACGTGCTCGACCCGGCGCACGCGCCCGGCACCGGCACCCCGGAGGCGGGCGGCCTGACCAGCCGCGAACTGCTGGAGATCCTGCGCGGACTGGCCTCCTGCAACCTGGTGGGCGCCGACGTGGTGGAGGTCGCCCCGGCCTACGACCACGCCCAGATCACCGCGACCGCCGCCTCGCACGTGGCCTACGACCTGGTCAGCGTCCTGGCGCTGAACCACGGGGGCTGAGCCCGCGCCGCGACCAAGGCGACCGCGCGGCCCGTGGCGCCGACCGGCTCCGCCCGGACCGGCGCCGCGCCGCGAGGGGCGCCGGGGGTCAGACCTCGGCGCCCTCGCGGCGGGCGCGCAGGTGCGCCCAGGTCAGGTCGGTGACGTGCCGGGCCATGGTCTCGGGGCTCTCCTCGGGGTGCTCCAGGAACCAGTCGGCGAAGGCGTCGGCGGTGCTGACCGCGATGCGCGCCAGCAGCTGGGCGTCCTTGGGGGCGAGGTCGCCGTAGCCCTCGCGCGTGCACGCGGTGACGAGGTCGGCCACCTCGGCCGTGACGCGGTCCCTGAGCCGCACGGACTCCCCCGCGAAGGGCTCGCCCTGCAGGCCCGCGTGCCGGTACAGCACGGTCCAGCTCGCGCGGTTGCCGGTGACGAAGACGAAGAAGGCCCGCATGCCCCGGCGCAGGGGGTCGTCCCCCGCCGGGGCGTGCGGATCGTGCGCGGCGGCGCGCACGGCCTCGATGAGCCGGTCGGTCTCGCGGCGCACGCAGGCGGTGAAGATCCTCTCCTTGGAGCCCAGGTACTGGTACACGGTGGGCTTGGAGGTCCCGGCCGCCTCGGCGATCTCCTCCACGCTCACGGTGTGGTAGCCGCCGCGCGAGAACGCGGTGACGGCGGCGTCGATCATCTGCTCTTCCCTGAGCCGACGCGGGGGTCTGCGCTGTGTGCTCTTCACGTGTTCAGACTTTATTGCGGCGGGGGCGCCCGGCCAGGGGCGGTGGTCCCCCGTACGCGCCCCCGCGCGCGGTCCGCGGCGGGCACGCGTGCGTGACCTGTGGTGTCGGCCCGCAGGGGCCGTCCCCCGGTGGTATTTCCCACACCGGTCCGACTCCGCGTCGGAGCGCGCGGCGGCGGGCACGCGCGACTCCGGGCAGGTGCGCCCTCAGTAGGCGGCGTCGCGCAGGACCAGGGTGCAGCACTTGGCGCCGCCCCCGGCCCGGCGCAGCTCGTCCAGCTCCACGGGGTGGACGGCGTAGCCCAGGGCTCGCAGGCGGTCGGCCAGGGCGGTGGCCTCGGCGGCGATGACGACGTCGCGGCCGTCGCACACGGCGTTGAGGCCGAGCACGGCGGCATCCTCCTCGGTGGCCAGGAGCGCGTCCGGGAAGAGCGAGCGCAGCACCCGCTGGCTTCCGGCCGAGAAGGCCCCCGGGTAGTAGGCGATCTGGTCCCCGGAGAGGGTGAACAGCGCGGTGTCCAGGTGGTAGAAGCGCGGGTCGGTCAGCTGGAGGGTGACGACGGGGCGGCCCAGGAAGCGCTCGGCCTCCTGGTGCGCGGCGGCCTCGGTCCGGAACCCCGTGGCGGCCAGGACCACCTCGTCCAGGGTGAGGAAGTCGCCCTCGCCCTCGTTGACGTGCTTGGGCTCGCGGGTCTCGGTGTAGCCCGCCTGGCGGAACCAGTCGAGGTAGGCCGGGCCCTCGGGGGTGCGCTCGGCGCTGGCGAAGCGCGCCCCGTAGACCCTGCCGTCCACGACCAGGGCCCCGTTGGCGGCGAAGACCATGTCGGGCAGGCCGTCGACGGAGGCGATCTCGCTGACGCGGTGGCCCAGGGAGAGGTGGAGGTCGCGCAGCCCCTCCCACTGCCGGATGGCGCGTGCGCGGTCCACGCCCGCCGCCGGGTCCATCCAGGGGTTGATCGCGTACTCGACCGCGAAGTAGGTGGGGCGGCACATGAGGTAGTGCCGCGGAACCGCTGCCGGACCGACCGGTCGAGCCATGGGACCTCCCGTACACCCCGAGGGACACTGGGCGGCCCCGGTGGCGCGTGGGTTCACGGCACCGCGGTCCGCACGGACGAAGGGGGACATACCCCTCTGCGGCGCGAGTGCAACGCGGCGCGGCCCCTTCCGGGAGGGCCGCGCCGCGCCGGGTCAGGCCGGGGAGCAGGCCGCGCCGTTGAGGGCGAAGCCGCTCGGCTGGCCGGAGTCGCCGGTGTGCGTGGCCTGGTAGCCGATGCTCACGCTGGCGCCCGGGGCGATGACCGCGTTGTAGGAGGCGTTGGTGGCGGTGACCGCGCCCTGGCGCGGACTGTAGGCGGCGTTCCAACCTGAAGTGATGGCCTGGCCCGCGGGCAGGGTGAAGTCCAGGGACCAGCCGTCGACGGGCGCGGTGCCGGTGTTGGTGATGGTCAGGGAGTTGGTCAGGCCGGTGTTCCAGGCGTTGGCGGTGGCGGCGACGGTGCAGTCCCCGTCACCGGGCTCGGGCTCGGGGTCCGGATCGGGGCCGGGACCGGGGCCTGTGTCCTGGTCCAGGCCGAAGAAGGTGATGGCGTGGGCCGCCATGCCGTTGGCCATGAGGTTGTGGCCGACGCCCTGCATGCTGATGGCCTCCACCGGGGCCCGGTCACCGGTGGCCCCGTAGCGGGTGCGGGTCCAGCCGGGCTGGGGCTGGTCGGTGGCGGCCGGGGTCTGTCCGAGGCCGTGGACGTCGGTCCACTGCTCGATCTCCTCGCCGAAGTTGGCGTAGTGCAGGGTGGTGTCCTCGGTCCCGTGCCACAGCTGCATGCGCGGCCGCGGTCCGGTGTAGCCGGGGTAGGAGTCGCGGACCAGGTCGCCCCATTCCTGCGGGGTGCGGTCGATCGTGCCGGTGGAGCAGGCGTTGTTCCAGCCGGAGCCGTCGGTGGTGGCGAAGCAGCCGAAGGGCACGCCGCTGAACGCCGCGCCCGCCGCGAACACGTCCGGGTAGTTGGCCAGCATCACGTTGGTCATCATGGCGCCGGAGGAGACCCCGGTGACGAACACGCGATCGGTGTCGGCGTCGTAGGCGTCGACGACGTGGTCGACCATCGAGCGGATGCCGACCGGGTCGCTGCCGCCGCCCCGGCTCAGCGCCTCGGGGGAGGACACGTCGAAGCACTGGCTGCTGCGCGTGACGGAGGGGTAGACGACGATGAAGCCGTACCGGTCGGCCAGTGAGGCGAACTCGGTGTTGGCGTGGAAGACGGGTCCGGTCCCCGTGCACCAGTGCTGGGCGACCAGGACCGGGGGATTGTCGGTGACGCTGTCCGGCACGTAGAGGTACATGCGCAGACCGCTGGGGTTGGGGCCGAAGTCGTCGACCTCGGTCAGGGTGGCGGCCGAGGCCGGGGGCGCGGTGAACAGGAGTGCGGCCAGCATGGGCAGGACGACGGCGACGAGCGCGCCGACCGCCCTGCTGACGGGGTTCGGGCGGGTGTGGGTCACGTGCGGGGCCTTCCCGACGGGGGTGGGGGGTCACTGCGGTGCCCGCGGCGGCGCGCGGGGCGTGCTCGCGCGCCCGCACGGCCGACGGGTTCGGTCGGCGGCGGGGTCACGGGGCGCTCCGGCGGGGTCGCCGCCTGTGTTTGGGAGCGCTCCCAACACTGTCCGGGCGGNAAGCCCGCCGACGGCGGACCGGCCGGAGGCGTCCCTGGTGTGGAACAGGGGCCCCGGCGGCGGCGAGGGACCCGGTTCGGCGCGGTCCTCAGCGGCGGGCGTCGGAAGCGCTCAGCCCCACGGCCTCCTCCAGCTGGTCCCGGTTCATCTTCGACCGGCCCGGCACGTCCAGCTCCGAGGCCCGCTGGAGCAGTTCCCGCTTGGTGGCGCGGCCCTCGCCCCGCCGCTCGACCCGGGTACCGCGCGCTCCGGGCTCCCGGGGCTCGCGCGCCCTCCTGGTCCCCTCCGCCCCGGTGGACGCGCGCGGGCCGCGCGAACGCGTGCCCTGGGTGCGCTGGGCCGGCAGGCTCTGGCGCAGGGCCTCCCCGAGCCCGTCCGCGTCCTCGGGCGGCGCGGCCTGCTCGGGCCGGTGGGTGAACGTCCTGCCCCCGGCCTTGGCGCGCACCAGCTCGGTCAGGCGCTGGCCGTAGCTGTCGGCGTAGTCCTGGGGGTCCCACTCGGTCGACAGGGACCTGACCAGCTCCCGGGCCAGTTCGAGCTCGTTCTTGGCCAGCGCGGCGTGGGCCACGGGCGGCATCACGTCGTCGGGCTCGCGGACCTCGTCGGGCCACCACAGGGTGGAGGCCGACAGCACGCCCCGGTTCGGCTCGATCAGGACCGGGTACTCGCGGTCGCGCAGGACGATGGTGGCCACGCCCGTGCGGCGGGTCTGCTCCAGGGCCGTGTACAGCAGCTGATAGGCCCTGGCGTCGGCCGCGGACCTGGGGGCGACGTAGTAGGTGGAGGCGTACCACAGCGCGTCGACGGCGCCCTGGGACAGGAAGCCGGTGAGTTCCATGGTGCGCGAGCCGTGCGGGAGGATCTCCTCCAGCTCCTCCGGTTCCAGGACCACGTACTCGTCCTCGATCCCCGTGCGGGCCCCGCGCACGACGTCCTCGCTGGCGACCTCCTCACCGGTGCGCTCGTTGACGCGGACGTAGCGGATGCGGTCGGCCGTGCCCCGCTCGAACTGGTGCAGCACGGGCCCCCTGCGCTCGCGCGCGCTGTAGAGGCGCACGCCGACGGGCACTCTGCCGAACATGAGGGTTCCCACCCAGACCGGATTGACCATGACCCCCTCCTCTGCCCCCATCATTACCGCTACCAGGCAAAATGTCGGTCGAGAACGGCAAAGGACCGCCAGGGCGGGAAGGATCGGGACCATCCGGGAGAACACGGGTCCGCCCGCCCCCGTCCCTTGACCGACCGGTCGGTATTGCTACTGTCTCGGCAGTCCGTGATTGGAGCTTCTCCCATGAGTACGACCGTCAGGGCCGCCGTCTTCTCCGAGCGCGGCGCCCCTCCCCAGATCCGCGACCTGGTCCTGCCCGACCCCGGTCCCGGCCAGGTGCGGGTGCGCCTGGCCGCGGCCGGGGTGTGCCACTCCGACCTGTCCCTGTCCAACGGCACCCTGGCGCAGAAGTGGCCCGCCGTGCTGGGCCACGAGGGCGCCGGGACCGTCGACGCCGTCGGCGAGGGCGTCACCGAGGTGGTGCCCGGCCAGCAGGTGATCCTGAACTGGGCCCCCTCGTGCCGCGAGTGCTGGTTCTGCCGCCAGGGCGAGCCGCACCTGTGCGAGCACGCGCTGGACCGCACCGTGCGGCCCTACGCCGAGCTCGCCGACGGCACGCCCGTCTACCCCGGCCTGGGCTGCGGCGCGTTCGCCGAGGCCACCGTGGTGCCCGCCTCAGCCGTCGTGCCGCTGCCCGACGGGATCGACCCGGCGGTGGCCGCCGTGCTGGGCTGCGCGGTGCTCACCGGCTGGGGCGCGGTCAACAACTCCGCGGGCGTGCGCGCGGGCCAGTCCGCCGTGGTGCTGGGCCTGGGAGGGGTGGGCCTGTCGGTGCTCCAGGCCGCGCGCCTGGCCGGAGCCGACCCGGTGGTCGCGGTGGACGTCTCCCCCGCAAAGGAGGAGCTGGCCCGCTCGCTGGGCGCCACCGAGTTCCTGCTCGCCGACGACACGTTGGTCAGGGCCGTGCGCGCGCTGACGGGCGGGCGCGGCGCCGACCACGCCTTCGAGGTGGTGGGGTCGGCGAAGGTGGTGCGCTCGGCCTGGGACGTGTCCCGGCGCGGCGGCACGGTCACGGTGGTGGGTGTGGGCAGGCTGGACGACGAGGTGTCCTTCAACGCGCTGGAGCTGTTCCACCAGGCGCGCACGCTGCGCGGGTGCGTGTACGGCTCCAGCGACCCGGCGCGCGACATCCCGCTCATCGCCGAGCGGGTGCGCTCGGGGGAGCTGAAGCTGGCGGCGATGGTCACCGACGAGATCCCGCTCGAAGGCGTGCCCGAGGCCTTCGAGCGCATGGCCCGGGGCCGGGGCGGCCGGTCGCTGGTGCGCTTCGGGGCGTGAACGCGGCGGGCTCCGGCGGCGCCGCGCTGACGCGGTACCGCCGGGGCCCGCGGCGTGCGGCCCGTCCCGGTCAGCGCCCGGGCGGCCGGACGGGGTTGCCGTCGGCGTCGAGCATGGTGACCTCCATGGGCGCCGCCTGCCCCGTCAGCTGCTGGTACTGCCGGATCACCAGGCGTGCGTAGCGCACGTAGCAGTAGGCGGCCAGGCACCAGGTGACCAGGGGCACGAACAGGGAACCGGAGAACAGGATGGCGTGGCACAGCGCCACCAGCAATCCGTACGCGGCCATGGCCGACATCGGCCGGAAGCCGCTCCCCCACTTCTGCCAGCCGAGGACCAGGGCGACGGCGACGGCCGCGGACAGCGGTCCGACGAACACCGTCACCAGCGGGTAGACGACCACGAAGAGCACGACCGTGGTGGCCAGGCCGCGCAGGGTGATGCTCCAGAGCGCCCAGCGCCACTCGGCGTCGCCCCAGTTCAGAGGGTTGTCCGCTCCCGTGAGCTGACGGGACTCCCTGGCACCGTCCCGACGCCTCTGCACCACGAGGGCCGCCGTGAACAGCGCGGCCGCCACCAGGATCACCACCGTTCCCGCCCAGGACACGAGGTCGCCCGCCAGCGGTGAGGGCGCGTCGGACTCGTATCCCTGGAGCCGCGGCACGAGGAGCCCCAGGTCGGCCGAGGTGACCACGTCGGCGGTGGCCACGAAGGCCGCGGCCGCGAGGACCTCGGCGAGGGACAGCCAGGCCCCCAGACGGCGGCGGCGCCTCCACGCCGAGGCGCGGCCGGGCCCGGCGGACGCGTCCAGTCGCCGGAGCAGGGGCTGGACGAGGAGGAAGAGCAGGGTCGCCAGTCCGACGAGAGTGGCGAGCGGCCCGGGGTCGAGGGTCGGGGGATGGAAGTACACGTGGGGTCCTCAGTCATCGACACGGTGTGACCAGCGCGAACGGGGCCGGAGGGGGTCCGGCGCGCGCGGGTCGCACGATTGTGGCCGAGCCGGGAGGGTTTGTCACCTTCTGACAAATCCTGTGGCGCACGGCACACGCCGCCCTTGCCGCGCCGTCCCGGCGGGGGCACAGTCGTCACCATCGCGCACGCCGTGCCCCGGGCACGGCCGACCTGAGGGGAACAGCATGGGTGGTAGCGGAGACGACCGCGCCGACGTCATCGTCGTCGGCGCCGGGCTGGCGGGCCTGACCGCGGCGGCCGAACTCGCCGACGCGGGCAAGCGGGTGGTCCTGCTGGACCAGGAGCCCGAGCAGTCCCTGGGCGGGCAGGCGTTCTGGTCCTTCGGCGGACTGTTCCTCGTGGACTCCCCCGAGCAGCGGCGCATGGGCATCAGGGACTCCGCGGAGCTGGCGATGCAGGACTGGACGGGCACCGCCGGGTTCGACCGCCCCGAGGACGCCTGGCCCCGCCGGTGGGCCGAGGCCTACGTGGACTTCGCCGCCGGGGAGAAGCGCTCTTGGCTCCACCGGCAGGGGATACGGTTCTTCCCCCTCGTGGGCTGGGCCGAGCGCGGCGGCTACCTGGCCGACGGCCACGGCAACTCCGTGCCCCGGTTCCACATCACCTGGGGCACGGGCCCGGGCGTGGTCGCGCCCTTCGAGCGGCGGGTGCGCGCGGCGGCCGAGCGCGGCCTGGTCTCGCTGCGCTTCCGCCACCGGGTGGACGGGCTGGTGGTCACGGGCGGGACGGTCACCGGCGTGCGCGGCGCGGTCCTGGCGCCCAGCGACGTCAGACGGGGCGAGGCCAGCGGGCGCGAGGCGGTCGGGGACTTCGAGCTCTCCGCCCAGGCGGTGATCGTCACCTCCGGCGGGATCGGCGCCAACCACGACCTGGTGCGCAGCAACTGGCCCGAGCGCCTGGGCACCCCGCCGAGGCACATGCTCTCGGGCGTGCCCGAGCACGCGGACGGGCGCATGCTGGCCATCACCGAGGAGGCGGGCGGGCGGATCGTCAACCCCGACCGCATGTGGCACTACACCGAGGGCATCCAGAACTGGGACCCCGTCTGGTCCCGGCACGGCATCCGCATCCTGCCGGGGCCCTCCTCGCTGTGGCTGGACGCGACCGGCAAGCGGCTGCCCGCGCCCTACTTCCCCGGGTTCGACACCCTGGGCACCCTGGAGCACATCATGCGCAGCGGCCACGAGTACACGTGGTTCGTGCTCTCGCAGAGGATCATCGAGAAGGAGTTCGCCCTGTCGGGGTCGGAGCAGAACCCCGACCTGACCGGGAAGGACGTCGGGCTCGTCCTCAAGCGGGTGCTGCCGGGCGCGCCGGGGCCGGTGGAGGCCTTCAAGCGCAACGGCGCGGACTTCGCCGTGGCCGACCGGCTGCCCGAGCTGATCCGGAAGATGAAGGCGATCGCGGGCGACGACGTGCTCGACGCCGACACCGTCACCCGCGAGGTGGTGGCCCGCGACCGGGAGATGGTCAACACCTTCACCAAGGACCTCCAGGTGACGGCGATCCGCGGGGCGCGCAACTACCGGGGCGACCGCCTGGCCCGGGTGGCGTCCCCGCACCAGATCCTGGACCCCAAGGCGGGCCCGCTGATCGCGGTGCGCCTGCACGTCCTGACCCGCAAGTCCCTGGGCGGCCTGCACACCGACCTGGACGCCCGGGTGCTGCGCGCGGACGGCACGCCGCTGCCGGGGGTGTACGCCGCGGGCGAGGTCGCCGGGTTCGGCGGCGGCGGGGTGCACGGCTACCGGGCGCTGGAGGGCACCTTCCTGGGCGGCTGCCTGTTCTCGGGCCGCACGGCCGGGCGGGCCGCCGCGGCGGCGCTGGGCTGACGCGCGTTCCCCCCGGGCGAGGGGTCGGCGGCCGTGCCGCCGCCCCCCGCCCGGGGCCCGCGCGTCGCGGTCCCGTCACTCCCCCGGACCGTCGTCCTCCGGTTCCCGCCGCTCCGGCTCGGATCTGCGCGGTCGGCCGCGGCGGGGGATGGACCCCGCCTCCTTGGGCATCCGCCCCGCGTCGTCCAGCGCGCGGCGCAGCAGGAACTCGATCTGGGCGTTGGTGCTGCGCAGCTCCTGCCCGGCCCACCGCGCGAGCGCGTCGTGGACGGCCGGGTCGAGCCGCAGCAGCACCTTCTTGCGCTCGGGCACTGCCACCTCACGCGGTCACTGGTACAGGGTTCCGGCGTTGACGACGGGGCTGGCGGGGCGGTCGGAGCACAGCACCACGAGCAGGTTGCTGACCATGGCGGCCTTGCGCTCCTCGTCCAGTTCCACCACGCCCTCCTCGGACAGGCGGACCAGCGCGCGGTCGACCATGCCCACGGCCCCCTCGACGATCTCCTGGCGGGCGGCGATCAGCGCGCTGGCCTGCTGGCGCTGGAGCATGGCCTGGGCGACCTCGGAGGCGTAGGCCAGGTGGGTGAAGCGCGACTCCACGATCCGCACGCCCGCCGCCTCGACCCGCTCGCCGACCTCCCTGGACAGCTCCTCGGTGATGAGGTCGGCGCTGCCGCGCAGGGAGCGGCTGGTGTCGGTGTCGTAGGAGTCGTAGGGGTAGTTGCCCGCGATGTGGCGCACGGCGGCCTCGGTCTGGATGGAGACGAACTCCACGAAGTCGTCCACCTCGAAGGAGGCGCGGGCGGTGTCCTGCACCTGCCAGACGATGACGGCGGCGATCTCGATGGGGCTGCCGGAGGCGTCGTTGACCTTCATCACGGAGGTCTCGTGGTTGCGGATGCGGGTGGAGACGCCCTTGCGCGCGGTGAAGGGGTTGACCCAGCGCAGGCCGTCGGTGCGGACGCTGCCGACGTAGCGGCCGAAGAGCTGGACGACCTTGGCCTCGTTGGGCGCGACCATCTCCAGTCCGATGAAGAACAGGAAGCCGACCACGGCGAGGACCACGCCGACGGCCACCAGGGGCACGGGCAGTCCGATGACGGGCGACAGGGCGACGGCGACGCCGACGAGGAAGAGCAGGATGCTGACCACCGCCATCACCATGCCGTTGATGCTGGCGGCGGCGTGTTCTCTGTACTGGGGCGCCGGGGCGGGGGCCTGGCCGGGAGCGGTCATCTGAGGTTCCGTTCTCTTCTGGGTGATGACGCGAGCATAGCATTGTGATATCACTTTTAAAAGACACCGGCCCGCGAGGGCCCCGAACCGAAGGAGGCGTGGACGCGATGAGCGCCGACACCCCCCGCCTGCGCCCGCCCCGCCACCGCGTGGACGGGCGCGCCGTCCGGTGGTGGACGACGCGGTCCCTGACCGTGACGGTCGTCCTCACCGTCATCCCCGTGGTGCCCGCGATCATCTGGGAGCCGCCGCGCGCCTGGTTCCTGGCCGCCGCCGCCGTGATCGGCGGGATCGGGCTGCTGATCACCGCGGTCATGCCGCGGTGGCGCTACCGCGTCCACCGCTGGGAGGTCACCGACACGGCCGTCTACACCTCCAGCGGCTGGCTCTGGCAGGAGTGGCGCGTGGCCCCGATGTCGCGCATCCAGACCGTGGACACCGCGCGCGGCCCCCTCCAGCGGGTGTTCGGGCTCTCCAGCGTCACCGTGACCACCGCGTCGGCGGCCGGTCCGATCGAGATCACCGGGCTGGACCACGAGCTGGCCACACGGGTGGCCGACCAGCTCACCGACACCACCCAGGCGACCCCGGGGGACGCGACATGAGCGACGGACACCGCCCCGACCCCGAGGAGTTCCCCGCGACGTCCGGACTGAGCGGCCCGCCCGCTCCCCGGGCGGGCGGCGCCCCGGCCCGACCGGCCGACAGCGCGCCGGACCCCGCCCCGGCGGTCGCCGACCCCCAGGCGGTCCCGGCTGAGGAGCCCTCCGCGGCCCCCGCCGGGGAACCCGTTCCCCTCGAGGAGCCCGCGCCCACCGCCCCCGCCGGCGGGACCGTCCCAGCGGGGGAGCCCTCCCCCGCCGCCGACTGGCAGCGGCTGCACCCGCTCAGCGTGTGGGCGAGCGCCGCCGTCGTCGGGCTGTTCCTCGTCCCGAGCGCCATCGTGGGCACCGTCGTGCTCGTGGTGGCCGGGCAGCCCCTGTGGGCCCTGCTCCCGGTCCCCGCCGCGCTGGCGTTCCTGGCGTTCACGACCTACCTCGACCTGCTGCGCCTGCGCGCGACCCGGTACCGGGTCACCGGCGAGCGCATGGAGATGCGCTCGGGCATCATCGCCAAGTCCTACCGGTCCATCCCGCGCGAGCGCGTGCGCAGCGTCGACGTGGCGGCGCCGGTCTACGTGCGGATCTTCGGGCTGTGCTCGGTCACGGTCGGCACCGGCGAGAAGGTCGGGGCCGGGGCCGACCAGCTCCAGCTGCTCTACGTCACCGCGCAGCAGGGCGAGTGGCTGCGCCGCGACCTGCTGCGCCGGGGCGCGCCCGCCGCGGACGCCGCGACCGGCACCGGGGAGGCCGCCGAGGACGGCGCGGGCGGGGACGGCGAGACCGAACTGGCCAGCCTCGACCGCCGCTGGTTCGCCTACGCACCCGCGACCACCGCCACCCTGGGCGTGGGCCTGGGCGCCATCGCCGGCCTGCTGGGCCTGAACGCCCAGACCGGCGGTGTGGGGTGGGACTGGGTCTCCGAGCAGGCCAACCTGCCCAGCGTGGAGGAGGTGTCCTCGTTCGTGATGGGGCAGATCCTGATCGTGGTGCCCCTGACACTGCTGGGACTGCTGGTGTCCGGTGTGGTGGTCCTGACCGCCGTGGCCGTGGAGACCTGGTGGAACTACCGCCTCACCCGGGAGGCCGACGGGACCGTGCGGCTGCGCCGGGGCCTGCTGACCAGCGTGTCGCTGTCGGTGGAGGGGCGCCGCCTCAACGGGGTCACGCTGCACGAGCCCTACGTGCTGCGGCTGTCGGGCGGGGCGGACGTGCGCGCGGTGGCCACCGGGCTGGCCGCGGCGGACGACCAGAAGACCAGCGCCAAGAGCCGCCTGTCCCCGTCCATGCCGCGGGAGCGGGCCCGCAGGCTGGCCGCCGACCTGATGCGCACGCCGGACTCGCCCCTGGACGTCGCGCTGGCCGCGCACCCCAGGACCGCGCTGCGCCGCCGCTTCACGCGGGCCGCGGTGGTCACCGTGCTGGGCGCGGTGCTCTCCGGGGCGCTGGCCTGGCTGCACACGCTGATCGCCGAGGCCTGGTGGGACGTGGTGCACCAGGTGGAGCGGGAGATCATCCCCGTGCCGCTGGCCACGAGCACGGTGGAGGTCACGCCGAGCTGGGCGTGGGCGGTGCTCGCGGTGGCGATCGCGGCTGCGGCGTTCTGGTACGCGGTGGGCTCCTACCGGGGCCTGGGCCACGGGCTGCACCCGCGCTACCTGGTGGTGCGCAAGGGGATGGCGGTGCGCGACACGGTGACCCTGGAGCGGTCGGCGGTGATCGGCTGGCGGATCAACCGCTCGCCGTTCCAGCGCAGGCTGGGCCTGGCCGACGTGGCCGCCACGACGGCGGCGGGGCAGGGGATGTACGCGGCCAGGGACGTGGGGCTGGGCCAGGGCCTGGCCTGGGCGGACGAGGCCGTCCCCGAGCTGCTGGCGCCCTTCCTGGTGCGCGGCGGGCAGGAGGACGGCGGCGGACGGGGCGCCGACGGCGGGCCCCCGCGCCCCTGACTCCGGGGCGGGCCCGCGGGCCGCGGGTCCGGCCCCCTCCCCCGTGCGGGGCGGGGGCCGGGACCCGGTCACGGGAGTTCGGGCACCGTGTTGCGGATGGGGTCGCCGTCGACCCGCAGACCGCTGGTGTGCGTGAGCGCCATCTCCAGGAGGGGGTAGATCTCGAACACGCGCCCCATGCCCAGCGCCTCCAGCACGCGCGCGGCGATGGGCGCGGGCTCGGCCAGGACCACGTGCCGCCCCTCGCGGGTGAGGCTCTTGTAGACCGCCACGAGGGCGCTGACGCCGCTCGCGTCGAAGAAGTCGAGCCCGGACATGTCCACCACCAGGCAGTCGCACCGGGAGGCGTACGCGGCCTGGAGCAGCCGGTCGCGCATGCGGTCGGCGGTGGCGAGGTCAACCTCGCCGTGGACGGGCACCACCGTCACACCCGTACAGGGGAAACGCTCCTGGGCAGAGAACCGGGCATTGTTCGCCACTCGGGCCACCTCTCACCGGACGTAACCTTTCCACTACGCAACCGCGTACGAGATCGTAACCTCTCCAGAGAGACCGTGGGGGGCTTTCCGTGAGAAAAACCCGCGAAATCTCGCCGATGTGGCCGTAGGGACAGTCCCGTGTCACCCCGTCCGGCGGGTGACGGGACGCACTGCGCGCAGCCGCGGCTTCGACCCCTCACTTCTCCTCTCGGACACTCCGGGCACGCCCCCGCGCGTGGCCTTCCGCGCCCGAGTGCGGTAGAAGCGGTACAGGTGGCATCCCCGCGTGCCCGCGCCCACGGGGCCGGGCCCGGGGCCGACCCGAGGGACAGCCCACGAGAAGGGAGGGAGCGGCGGGCCCCGGCCGACGGCCGGAACGCTCCGCCGCGCACCCGATGACCGAAACCGCCGACACCCAGCCCGGCTGGTTCTCCCCCGAGGAGCTGGAGAACATCCGCGGCCGCATGCCCGTCATCTACGTCCAGGCGGTACCCGTGCGGGTGGACGAGGTGGGCCAGGTGACCCATGTCGGCCTGCTCATGCGGGCCACGCCCGACGGCAGCTTCCACCGCTCGGTGGTCTCCGGCCGCGTGCTCTACCACGAACGGATCCGCGACGCCCTCCTGCGCCACCTGGAGAAGGACCTGGGCCCGGTGGCCCTGCCGCGCGTCCCCGTCTCGCCGCAGCCGTTCACGGTGGCCGAGTACTTCCCCACACCGGGGACCACCCCGTTCCACGACGCCCGCCAGCACGCGGTGGCGATGGCCTACATCGTCCCGGTCTCGGGCGACTGCCAGCCCCGCCAGGACGCCCTGGACCTGGTGTGGTTCACCCCGGAGGAGGCGGTCGGCACGCACCTGCGCGAGGAGATGACGGGCGGCCAGGACGTGCTGGTGCGCCAGGCGCTGGCCCACGTGGGCCACGTTCCCTAGCCGGGACCTCCGCGCCCCGGGAGCCCTCGCGCCCCGGGGTGCGTAGGCTCGTCGCATGTCCGAACCGCTCGTCGCCGACGCCCTCGCCCTGGCCGCCGCCACCGGCGGGGGCCCCCCCCCCCCNCGCCCCCGCCGCCGGGAAGTCCACGCTCGCCCGCCACCTGGTGGCCGGGGTCAACGGCGCGCTGGGCCCGGGAACCGCCGGATACCTGCCCATGGACGGCTTCCACCTGTCCAACGCCCAGCTCGACCGGCTGGGGCGGCGCGACCGCAAGGGCGCGCCGGACACCTTCGACGCGCACGGGTACGCGGCCCTGGTGCGCCGCCTGCTCACCGAGACCGACCACCCCGTCTACGTGCCCGACTACGACCGCGTGCTGCACGAGCCCGTCGCCGCGCGGCACGTGATCGAGCCGCACACCCGGCTGGTGGTCACCGAGGGCAACTACCTGGCGGGCGACGAGGAGCCCTGGGCCGGACTCCGCGTGCTGTTCGCGCAGCTGTGGTACGTGGAGGCCGACGACGACCTGCGCGAGCGCAGGCTGCACCGGCGCCAGGTCGCGGGCGGGGCGACCGAGGAGGCCGCCCGGGAGTGGGTGGAGCGCAGCGACCGCCCCAACGGGGAACTGGTCAAACGCTTCCGGGACAACTGCACACGGGTGGTGCGCCCCGGTCCCCTCTCCGAGGACTGGGGCCCGCCCCGGGCGCTGTGACGCCCGGGCCCGCAGAAAACCCCAGACGGACACAGAGGGAACATACGTCCACATAGTGAGACAAATGTTTCATACAGTGGCGAGCGGAGCTAGCATCCAGCCATCCGCACCCACTGACCTGGAAAGAAGTCCCATGACGGACGTCGCCCCACGTGCACCAGAAGAGGCCGAACCACCGGCCAATCCCAAGAGGAAGGTCCTCACGGCCAGCCTCGTGGGGACGTCCATCGAGTTCTACGACTTCTACATCTACGCGACGGCCGCGGTCCTGGTCTTCCCCGCGCTGTTCTTCCCCGATGGCGACATGCTGGCGGCGCGGCTCCAGTCGCTGGCCACCTTCGCCATCGCCTTCGTCGCCCGCCCCATCGGCTCCTGGGTGTTCGGCCACTTCGGCGACCGCGTCGGGCGCAAGGCCACCCTGGTGGCGTCGCTGCTGACCATGGGCGTCGCCACCGTCGGCATCGGCCTGCTGCCCACCTACGCGCAGGTGGGCGTCCTGGCCCCGCTGCTGCTCGCGGTGTGCCGCTTCGGCCAGGGCCTGGGACTGGGCGGGGAGTGGGGCGGCGCGGCCCTGCTGGCCACCGAGAACGCCCCTCCCGGAAGGCGCGGCTTCTACGGCTCGTTCCCGCAGCTGGGCGCGCCGATCGGGTTCTTCCTCGCCAACGGCGTGTTCCTGATCCTGAGCCAGTTCATGAGCGACGCGACCTTCCTGGCCTGGGGCTGGCGCGTGCCGTTCCTGCTCTCGACCCTGCTGATCGTGATCGGCCTGTGGGTCCGCCTGACCCTGCACGAGACCCCGGCCTTCGCGAGGATCGTCGCCTCGGGCGAGCGCGTCAAGGCACCGATGGTGGAGGTGTTCCGCACCAACTGGCCCGCCGTGGTGCTGGGCACGCTGATCATGCTCGCCACCTACGTGCTGTTCTACTTGATGACCGTGTTCTCCCTGGGTTTCGGCACCGACCCGGTGGCGGGCCTGGGCTACGACCGGTCGCAGTTCCTGGTGTTCCTGATGGTGGGTGTGGTGTTCTTCGGGGCGTTCACCCCCGTCGCGGGCCTGCTCGCCGACCGGTTCGGCCGCAAGCCGGTCCTGGTCTCGGTCACCGTCGCGATCATCGTCTTCGGCTTCGCCATGGGCCCGCTGATGGGCGGCGGCGGCACGGTCGGCGTGCTGGCCTTCCTCATCGTGGGGCTGAGCCTGATGGGCCTGACCTTCGGCCCGATGGCCGCCGTGCTGCCGGAGCTGTTCCCGACCAAGGTGCGCTACACCGGCGCCTCGGTGGCCTACAACCTCGCGGGCCTGCTGGGCGCCTCGTTCGCCCCCTACATCGCGACCTGGCTGGCGGGCACCCTGGGCCTGAACTGGGTCGGCGGCTACCTGGTGCTGGTCGGCGCGATCACCCTGGTGGCGCTGCTGATCAGCCGTGAGACGCGCGGCGACTCCCTGGACGAGACCCCCGTGCGGGTGACCGGCCGGTAGGACGCCTCGCCCTGGGGGCGGGCCGGGCGGGCGCAGGCCGCCCGGCCCGCCCCGTCCTCACACGATCCGGTGCGGCAGGGCGCGGNTGCGGCAGCTCGCGGCCCTCGACGAAGGCCGCCACCGTGGCCGCCCACACGTCCCGGCGCCGTTCCTGGCACTCGCGGGTGTTGGCGGCGAACCGGGAGCTGAGCACCAGGTTGTCCAGCGGCGGGTAGGGGTTGCGCTCGCCGACCAGGTCCAGCCCCGCGCCCCGCAGGCGCCCCGCGCGCAGCGCCTCCGTCAGCGCCCCGGGGACGACGACCTCGTTGGGCGAGATGCTCACCAGGACCGCCGAGGGCTTCATCAGCGCGAGTTCCGCCGCGCCCAGCATGCCGTGGGTCGCGATGTCGAGCGGCAGGGTGAGGAAGACCGCGTCGGACACTGACAGGAGCTCGTCCAGCTCCACCTGGACGGAGCCCTCGGCCCGGCGCGGACTGCGGTTGGCGTGGACGACCTCCATGCCCAGGCCGCGCACCATGCGCGCCACCCCCGCGCCGATGCCGCCCATGCCGACGACCCCCGCGGTCCCGCCCGAGAGCTCCATGCCCTGCTCCCCCGCGCACAGCAGGTCGCCCGAGCGGACGCGGGCGTGGACCGGCACGACGCTCTTGGCCACGGCCATCATCAGCGCGACGGCGTGCTCGGCCACCGCGGCGCCGGTGTACCCGGCGGTGTTGCACACTGCCACCCCGCGCTCGCGGCAGTGCTCCAGGTCCACGTACTCCACGGCCGTGGTGGTGGCCACGACCAGTTCCAGCTCGGGCAGCAGGCGCAGGTTCCGCGCGCCCAGGTCCGTGTAGGTGGTGACCAGGACCCGGGTGTCCGGGTGGCGCCGGAACTCCTGGGCCGGGTCCAGGCCGCCCTCGGCGGTCTGGACCCAGTGCGCGTCCAGCGCGTTCGACAGGTGGTCCAGGGTGTCGGTGGGAAGGGGGTGCCGGTCGTTGAGCACGAGGCAGCGGGCGGGTTGGGACAAACCGTTCCTCCCGGGGGCGGTGGGGTGTTCAGGGCCGGGGAGCCGAAGCGTCGCCCAGGACCTCCTCGACCCCCTTGTAGCGCTTCCAGGGCAGGCCGCGCAGGAACTCCCCGGCGTTCTCGCCGTGGGCCTCCCAGACGTCGGGGGCCCACTCCTGCTCCAGGTTGCACCAGCCGGTCAGGGGATACAGGTGCTGGAAGGGCGACGGCGGGGGCATCTCCGCCGCCACGCGCTCGGCCAGGGAGGCCAGCCGGGGGCGGTCGACCTCCCCGACCAGGGCCAGGGCCTCGGCCAGGTCGGTGTTGCCGCCGCCCAGGCCGTACCCGTCGAGGGAGCCGTCCACGAGGTCGAAGCCCGCCTCCAGCGCGATCCGGGAGTTGGCGACCGCGTGGCCGAGGTTGTCGTGGCCGTGGAAGCCCGCCGGGCCGGGCCAGGCGGCCCGCACCCCGGCGAAGAGCTCGGCGGCGTGCTCGGGCAGCAGGGCGCCCCGCGAGTCGGCCAGGTAGAGCCAGTCGGCGACACCCGCCCGGGCGACGCGCTCGGCCGCGGCGGCCAGCTCCCCGGGTTCGTGGGCGGTGACGCTGATGAGGTTGAGCGAGCAGGTGACGCCGGTGGCGCGCACGGCCTCCGCCGCGGCGAGCACGTGGTCCAGCCGCTCCACGGGGCAGGTCAGGCGGACCACGTCGAGCACCTCGGCGCGGGGCCGCAGCAGGGCGGCGACCTCGTCCGGGCTCCTGCCGTTCACACCGAGCATGGCGACCACGCGGGCCCGTCCGGCGTCCTCTCCGACCTGGCGCAGCAGGTCGGGCGTGCACTGGAGCGTGGGTTCGCGCCCGGGGTCGTCACTGATGTAGCCGACCTCCACATAGGGCACGCCCACCTCGCCGAGGACCTTGGTGTGCTCGCGCACCGTGGCGTCGGTGAAGCGCCAGGCGTTGAGGTAGCCGCCGTCGCGCAGGGTGACGTCCAGGATCCGGGGTCGCCGGGGTTCGGCGGCGGTGTGTCGAGCGGGCAAGCTGTGCCTCCTGACAGGGGCCGGACATTCACCCTAAGTAAGTTGACCGTTACCCATAGGCGTCAAACATTCCGCCTCGCCCGAAAACGGCCCCGGGCCCGCTGCCCTCCGCTCAGAGAGGGCCATCCCGACTGTTTGCGCTGGTCACCCCCGGGGGTAGTCGGGGAGCGGGGACCTTCGCCGACGACGCGCGGGCCGCGCTCCCGGGCCCGCGACCTGCGAGAACGGCGGAGGAAGGAGACGGGGGCACTCTTCTCGAAGGAGCTTGCCATGGCTGGGTCAGAGGGCACCGACCGGATGAAACCGCCTCCGGTGTCGGTCACGGGGCCGGTCGCGCCGCCGGAGCAGCGGGGGGCGTCCGACGAGTACGCGGGGACCGAACGCCTCGCCGACGAGCAGGAGCTGCTGGAGGGCGCCGACATCATCGAGGGCGACGACGGGGCCAGCTTCACCGTCCTGGAGCGCCAGACCTGCTTCAACCTGCTGGCCACGCGCGACATCGGGCGCGTGGCCTTCACGATCGAGGGGGACGCGGCGCCCACGGTCCTGCCGGTGAACTACACGATGGTCGACGGGGGCGTCGTGTTCCGCTCGACGCTGGCCGGGGCCGTCATGCGCCACGCGCGCGGGTACGCCGCCTTCCAGGTGGACAGCCTCGACGAGGAGCGCCGCGAGGGGTGGAGCGTGCTGGCCAGCGGGCGGTGCTCGTGGATCCGCGACGCCGCCGAGCTGGCGCGCCTGCCGCAGGGCCGCCTGCCCCGGCCCTGGGCCGAGGGGGAGCGCGACCAGGTCCTGAGGTTGACTTCCTCTCCCTCGTGAGCGAGGAAGATTCCGACCACCCCCTGACGGGGCGGTGGTGCTGCGCGCCTCGCGGCCGCAGCTGGTTCCTGCTTCATCGACATGGCATCCCAGAGGTCTCGGCAGGCTGGCACGGGTCACCCCCAA
>ANAW01000293.1:0-35092 GCA_000340945.1 Nocardiopsis synnemataformans DSM 44143
CCTGACCGAAGCCCGCACCTGGGGGTCGTCGGACTCGCGACACTCCAAAATGTGGCTGTTGGTTTCCTCAATGGCCGCGAACATGGTCTCGACGTGGCGGGCCTGGAGCGTGTCCAGCCGGAGCCGGCCCAGGTGCGGGACGAGGTAGGTGCGGATGTGCCCGGCGTAGGAGGCCCGGGTCCCCGCAGCGAGGTCGGGCTTGCCCTTCAACCACTCCCCCAACCACACCTCGACCGTGGGTGGTTCGGTGCGCACGTCCACCGCCATCGCCACCCGCTTGCGCACCTCCTCCAGGTCCGGGAGTGGGCGGCGTTGCTTCAACGCCGCCTGGACCAGGTCAGCGATCTGCACTTCGACCGTGGGATCCTTCTCTGCCAGGCCGATGAGCGCCTTGACGTGCTCCAGCCCTTTCCGGGCCTCCTCCTGGAAGGCCAGGCCGACGCGGCGGGCTTGGCGGCGCCCACCCTGACTGGTCGGAGGAAGCTCGTACTGGAATGCCCACGCCCCATGGGCCGGGTTCCAGCCCCCGGTCCGGCGTTTGAGCTGTGGACACCTCACCCCCAACGCTCTGCCGGTGCTCTCGTCGCGGCATCCGCACCGTTTGAACGTGGACCCCTCACGCGCTGCCATGCACGGCCTCACCTTCGTCTCGATCACCACGCACACCGCATCCGCCACACCTGCCGGTCATCGGCACTCCGAGGGGGTCCAGGACTTCGGTGATGGGCACCACCGGCAGCGAGCCGACCTCGGCCACGATGACCGAAGTGCTCACACCCACACGTCCCACTTCGCCACCACCTCTGAGCTGCGCGGATACGGCGTACGGCCCCGCATATGGCGGGGCACCACGCATCCACGCTCGACCTCGTAGAGGTGGTCAAGCGGATTCGACACAACCGTCGTCCGATGGACGCAGAACTCCACCAGGCCGTCCGATACGCCCGGCATCGCCCTGTTCCTGCCACCGCCCTGACCAGGGCCGTTCCAGGGGTCAACGACGCGGGCCCCACCGAGCCCGCCACACGGCCCGTCCGCGCCGACCGGCCCGCCCCAGGACGCCTGGAGCCTCGCCGCGCGGTCGGGCCGACGTCGGGGCGCTGACAGCCCCACGCCACCCGCCCACGGCCCAGGGCCACACCATGAGCCTGGAACCCGCCGCGAACCGCCCCGTTCCCGAACAGTGCTTCTCCTCGCCACCACGCCTCGACCCTTCCCCGACATCGTCTTGGGCCTCTTCGCCCCGATGAACCCCTATGAAGACGCAACCCACGAAGATGCGACACCCGACCTCAGTGCCTCACACGGCTCGGCCTCCCCCACCACGTACCGCTGACAGACGAGGCCGCGCGAAACACGACGTGAGACAACAAAAAACACGTGGCAGGAATCAACAGGGAACGATGCGATGCAGCGCCCAGATCTGGGCGATCTTGGAGCCTGCACAGGAACAAGGGATCAGCTTTATCTCTCACAATGAAGCCGAAAAACTTTCATCGGGAAAGAGACGAAGAAAGAAGGGATACCGCACAAGTAGAGCACCCGTGGAGGCGGGCGGGGCGGGCGCGCTCGCCCGCGAGCGAGGGCACCCCGCCCGCCTACGTGACGAGAACTACCCACTTGGGTATAAGTCTGGACACCCGTTGGCCCACCCACATGCCCACTGACCTGCACAGCAGCACGAGCAGGGATGGGCCAGCTAAAAGTGGCCCACCCGCTGGCCCAGTCGGTGGCCCATGCGCTGGCCAGGGGTTCACTTCGGGTTCAGTGGAGGTTCACACCCCACCTTCCCGCTTCCAAGGAAGTCGGAGGAAAAGCGCGCATGCACTTCTCACAGGCACAGCAACCCGCGCTTTGTCACTTGGTAGGCGAGACCACTCCGACCACCTCCACCGCATCAGACAAACTCTTCATGGGAAGGGATCACGAATGCCATCTGAGAGGAGAAGGTCCTTTTTCCATGGCTTCTCAACCCGGGGAAGCTCGCGCGTGGCAGGTGATCGGACTTGCACGCCCCTGGTCTGGTGAGGGGAAGAGAGGACAGACGAGGCGGTCAGGGAGGAGACACAACGGAGGGATGGAACAGGCACAGGTGAGCGAGGGACACGGTAGACGTAGGCGGGCGGTCCTGCCCCCGCTTGCCAGGGCGGGCCCGCCCGCCTACGTGAAGAGGACTACCCACTGGGTATAAGTCTGGCTTTCCAACGGCCCACCCGCAGCGGCTCCCACCTGCACTGATAACGCACGCGAGGTGGGCCAATCACAGCGGCCCACCTACAGGCGGAGGCACAGGCGGAATCACAGGCCCCTGGAAAGGCCCCGTCACCGGCGGAGTCACAGGCCCTTCAAAGGCCCACACCCTGACACAAGGTTCTTCTAGTCTCCGCCACATGCGACCGGGGCGGTGCTGACCGTGATCAGAGTCAGCACCGCCCCGGCGTGGGTTCTTCTCAGGTGAAGATCGCCTGCCAGCGCCGCACCAGGTGGGCCAACTCAGCGAACTCACCCTCGCCACCGCGCTCAGGAGCAGAAGGCGGTGATGCCTCTGGGATTCGAGCACCCGCCGTTTCCCTGCCTCGGTTCACCTGCACGCCGCCCTTGGTATACGTGCGGGCGACGCGGTCCTCGTGCCGAGCGAGGTAAGGGCGCACCCCGCGCACCCCCTCGTCGTCCTCACACCACCCACGCGGCCCCGTGTACGGAGTCCGCTGCGGCGGCACCCGTACCGGAGCCTCCCTCGGCTGTTCCTCTGCGGGCCGAGGCCGAGGAACATCCGTACGCTCCTTGGCCGCAGCACATACCGCAACCGGTTCGCGGCCTCCCCACGCTCCCCGCACACTCCGCGAGCGCAGCGGTGGGCGGACCTCGGCCGCCGGTCGTGTACTCGGGCCGGTGGGGCCGCAGAACAGTGCGGCGAGCGCCGCCCCAAGAACCCAGCGCACCTGTTCGCCCCAACCCTGACGGCGCCTGCGGTGCCGCCCGCTATGCTTCTCCATGGTTTCCTCCTGGTGTACTCAGGTGGGAATCACGGCCCCGGGCCGGTGTTCACAGCACCAGCTCGGGGCTCCCTTTTCTCTTGTCAGCGACCCCGCGAACGAGGCCGGTTCTTCCTGTGCGGCCACGGGTGAGTGTCAATGGCCCCGAGGTCATACGCCCCCGAAACTGCGCTTCTCACCCACTCTGCACAATTAGTCACAAAACACCCCAAATCCCAGCGAATCGTTTCCCTTTTCGCTGAGGGTGGTCGATGTTCCCTTGGGTAAGCGAGAACCTGCAACCCGCCGAACGAAATAGTCACCGTGTTCTACTGGGCAGCTACGTTCCTGTTCAGAGATGGTCCGCGTCGATCCGGGAAAACACCAGGTCGCTCATCTCTGCGACCGGTTGCTCCCACCTCTGCGGCGGGATGAGCCTCCTGATCGCGGTGGGGTAGGTAGTCGCGTCATACTCGTTGGCGATGCGGTAGGTGTGAAATCCCGCTTCCCTCAGCGGTCCAATCACGGCGCTCGGGTCGAGTCCCTGCTTCGCCAGAGCTCGCGGAGTGATCTCGATAATCAGTTCGGCATCGGACCGCAGCGTTCCGAGCGCGGGCAGGAGGCTCCGCACCGCTGCGGCTTCGGCCCCCTCGACGTCGATCTTGATCAGACGTGCGTTTCGGACCTCGGCAGGGTCGAGAATTCCCGTGAGCGGCGCGGCGCTGGTGTGGAAGGATTCGTGCACGACACGCGGCCGGACCGTGGAAGTGCCGCCGAGGTTGCCTGGGTCGGCCAGGAACATCTCCACAGGTCCGGGTTCCGCCGCGACGGCCTGGGCGACGGTTCGGATGTTGCGCGCACCGTTGAGCAGGATGGTCGCCCGCAGGTGCTGGTGAAAGCGCGGAACGGGTTCGATCGCGACGACGTGCCCGGTGGGACCGACGAGGTGGGAGGTGAGCATCGTGTAGTAGCCGATGTTCGCGCCCGCGTCCACGAAGGTGTGACCGGGTTTGAGGCGGCGGGTGATCCACGCGGTCAGGTGGGGTTCCCAGGTGCCGAAGGTGTAGAGGTAGCGCTGGATGATGTCGCTGGTGGTGACGGGGAACCGGCCTCCGAACCGTGCCTGGGCGAGGGCGGTGACGGGCCTGTGCGTGAGTTCGTGGTCCAGCCACCGGATGGCCCCTGGGGAGACGAGCTCGGGCGTGTGTCGGATCGTTGTTCGTAGGGTTGCTCGGGTGAAGCGGTGCATCGGCTGCTCCGGGAGGGAGGACGTGTGGGACGGGTCCCTGTGGTGTTCCTGCTGGTCGGCTTGACCGGATCGGGAAAGACCACCTACGCGCGGACCGTGCTGGAGCCGCGCGGTGTGGTGCGGTTGTCGGTGGACGAGGAGGTCCACCGGCGGCACGGCCGGTACGGGGTGGACTATCCGGAGTGGGAGTACTTCGAGCGCCAGGCCCCGGTCGTGGAGTGGGCGCGCGAGCGTCTGGTCTCGCTGGTGGCCGAGGGACGTGACGTGGTGGTGGACCACGGTCTGTGGCGGTGTGCTGAGCGGGCCGAGTGGAAGAAGCTGGTGGAGTCGGCGGGGGCCCGGTGGAGGTTGCTGTACTTCCCCGTGGAACACGAGGAGTTGCTGCGGCGGTTGTTGGAGCGCAACCGCCGCCAGGACGCCAACGCGTTGACGGTCACCCCGGAGGCGTTGGCGGACTTCGTGGCCAGGTTCGACCCGCCGGAGGGCGAGGGCGAGGAGGTCATCGCTCCGGGTTCGTTCCCGCGTGGGCCGGCCGCTACCGGGTGAGGATCCGGTGGGCTTCGCCCTGCCAGCCGGGCGGGGTGTGGTCGAGGGTGACGGGACGGAATCGGAGCACGGGGTCAGCGGTGTCGATCCGCCCGCCGTTCTGACCCAGGTGTTCCAGGAGTCGGGCGGCCTCGTGGCGGACGGCCGGGCTGGTCTCGGTCCAGGCGCCGGAGGCGAAGCGGTCGATCCGGCGCCGAAGGTCGGCGTCGATTCCGTGCCGCCATTTGAAGTGGTGGACCACCGCGACCGGTCCGTGGGCGGGGTGGTGGCCAGGAGCGCGGTGGTTGCCCGAGGAGACGGTGACGCCGGAGCGGGCCAGGACGATCTTGCGGGGGTCCGCCAGCAGTAGGCGGTGGGTGAGCCAGCCGCCCAGGGGGTAGGCGGCATCCAACCGTGCTCGCGGGCCCTCTCCCGTGGTCTCTGCTTCGGGCGGGCGCCATCCGTTCAGGTGTCCGGTGCGGGTGACGCGGTCGAGCATCAGACCGCGCACCACCGTGTGTCCTGCGGTTTTCGCTGCTGTCACGGTGTCGTCGAGGCTGGTGGCGAAGGTGTGGAACTCGTCGCTGTCGGCGATCAGGTGCCACTCGGCGTCGGCGTGGGCCCGAAGGCGGTCGCGCAGGTTGGCGTTGGTGGTCTCGTGCCAGGGTCCGTGCTCGACCAGTACCGGGGTGACGCCCAGGCGGTCGAGCGTCTCCCGCAGGCGCTGTTCGCTTCCCCGCGGTGCGTGCTCGGGCAGGTGGAGTGCGAGGTGGAAGTCGCGGACTCCGAGCGCCCGGTAGTGGTCGACCCAGGCGTGGAGCAGGTATGTCTCGACGGGTCCGATGACGGCGATCAGCGGTGGGGGCATGACTGTTCCTCCTCGGTGGCCAGGCTCTGGAGAAGCGCGAGCATCCGGGCCGGTGTGCGCAGCCCGAGGTCCTCAGCCGCTGTCGGCGGAGGTGTCAACGGCGGGTGCGTCGCGGCCTCATCGATGGCGTGGGCGAGCGCGACGGGGTCTTGGGGCGGGACGACGGTGGCCCAGGTCCGGACGCGCCCGGTCAGGTCGGGGTCGTGGTCGGAGAGCAGGAGCGGGACTCCGAAGCGGGCGCAGTCCGCGACAAGTCCGGACTCCTTGCCCACTCCTGGGCACCGGATGACGGCGGTGAAGCCGCTGGCGGCGTAGACCTGCCGGATGTTTGCGGGGTTCAGTGGGCCGTGTAGCGCGCGGAGGTCGACGCCGGGTGCTCTGGCCATACGGTCGAGCAGGTCCGGATCGGTGGGGCTGCCCGCGACGAGGACGTGAAGGGGCTGGGTGAGGTGTTCCAGAGCGGTGGTCACGGTCGCCATGTCCTTGTGCGGCCACCATCCGCCCACCAGGCACAGGACGGCTTCCCTCTCCGGCAGATCGAGGGCCTGTCGTGCGCGGGTGCGTTCGCTCGGGCTGATGCGCTCGTCGGGGTTGGCGAGGGCGAAGGGGTGGACCGCGGTCCTGAGTGCGGGGAAGCGTTCGCGTACCTCGTCCTCCACGGACCGCGTCGGGCACAGGGCGAGGACCCGTCTGGGCGGGGCGAGGCGTCCGAGTGCCCGCACGATGCGGTCCTCGGTGGTGTTGACCTCGTGGACCACGCGCAGGTGCGGTGTCCGGGACAACGCGCGGGCCAGGTCGTGGAGGGCCTCGCTGGCGGTGAGGATGACGGCGGTCTCGGGGGTGCGGCCCAGCAGGTGGCGTGCGGTGTGCAGGGAGGCGGCTTCGGTCAGGCATCGGGCGACCAGGGTGATCTGGTGCGGGAGTCGCCGGTGTGGCAGCAGGTGCCGTGCCCTCGCGGCGGAGCGCTGCGCGCCCTTCCCCAGGGCGAGGAGAAGGCGGGCTTTGACGCCCTCCGGTCGTGTGGCCACTCGGACGCCGTGCTCTTGGAGCAGGGTGTGTACGTGGGCTGGCATTCCGTTGAGAGTGATCACCGCGACCCGGTGGCCTGCGGTGGCGGCTGCACGGGCGAGGTGGGTGAGGACGTGCTGCCAGTGCCCCGCGTGTTCGGTGGCCGGTTCGACCAGCGCCACGGCCCGCCTCACGACCGCTCCTGGGCGCAGGCCGCGTCGAACTGGGCGCACAGCCACACGGGGTCGTTCAGACGCTGCCAGGCGGGAGCGTCGTCGGGTGTGCTGCGGGCGAAGGCGGTGCCGTCGCGCGCACCGCGTTGGACCCAACGGGTGAAGCGGCCTCCGGCCGGGGCGGACCAGGCGCGGAGCTGCTCGCGCGTGGTGTCGGTGTCGGCCCCGTACTCGCAGCCGCGGGTGAGCATCGCGACCTCCCGGAAGGCGGCCTTCCAGGCGTGGTAGGGGCTCTGGTCGAAACGGGTGGTGCCCGCCACCTGGTCGAGGAACTCCACCCGCCCGGGGAGGGCGGCGAGGACGTCGACGGCCTCGCCCAGGTGGCGGAGGGCGTCGCGGCTGATGAGCTTCATCCCGCCGTAGCCGTAGGCGCGGCCGGTGACCGGGTTGGCGGCCTTCCACACCCGCATGGCCACGTCCTCGCCCAGGGCATCGGGTTCGAGGGTGAAGGTGGTGTGGATGTGGAAGTCTCCGTCAGCGAGGAGGAAGGCGTCGGTGTCGACCAGTTCGGCGGCGAGCCGGTAGGCGCGGCGCATGCCGACCACGCCGTGCAGGCGTTTGACCGGGCGCTCCAGGACACGTTCCAGGCGGGTGTGCAGGTCGTTGGCGAGGGGTTCGTCGAAGGAGAGCATCACCGCGTCGGGGCGGGGGTTCACGCGATCGCCTCCAGGTAGCGGGCGGCCACGTGCTCGGGGGCGAGGTAGCGGGTGGAGTCGTGGGCGTGGCGGCTGTGGGCGGACCAGAAAGCGGAATCCTGGACCAGGCGGTCGGCGAGCTTGACGGCTCCGTCGATGTCGTGGGGGTCGAAGAGCAGGTCCTGGTGGACGGCCTCGGCCATCCACGCCATCCGGGGCGCGATGACGGGAACGCCCATGGCGTGCAGGTCGATGATCGACATGGACCAGGTGCAGCCGGGGCGCAGGGGTGCGAACCCGAGGGTGCTCTCGGCGAGGAAGGAGCGGTAGCGTTCGCGGTCGCCGCCATCGGTGCAGACGGTGACTCCGGGGGTGGCGGAGAGTCGGGCGAGGGCGTGTTCGGGGCTGGGGTCCAGGGCGATGCGGCTGGGGTCGCGGCGTCCGAAGAGGTCCATGACGCGGAGGGCGAGGCCGTTGGCGGTGACCCGCTGGGCGATGTCGACGAAGTGGCCGGTGCCGTAGTGGCGGTAGAGCCGGTGGTTGTACAGACCTGTCGGGTGCTCGGGAGCGGTGGCGTCGGAGCGGACCAGGCGGGGATCGCGGGGAGGCGGCACGATGTGGACCCGGTCGTCGATGCCGGCCCGGTAGGTGGCTGAGGCCTGGAGGACCCAGTCCCGGGCGGTGCGGGAGTGGACGAGGAGTCGGTCGCAGGCGGCCAGACCGCCGGCGAAGGCCAGACGGAGGGGGACTTCGAGACCGCCGTCGCTGAGGGAGGCGTCCTTGACCAGGTGCCCGTGTTCGTCGACGGAGAAGGGCAGGTAGTGGCAGTAGCCGACGACCTGGGCGTCGATGCCCGCGTCGAGCATCGCGGTGCGGACGGCGGGGGCGGCCTCGATCTGGTTGACCACGACGGTGTCCGAGCGGGTGGCGCGCAGGAGCTGAGCGAGGTAGCCGACGTCGTGGGTGAGGCGCACGCGGTACTTGCTGGTGGCCGCGGGTGGGGGCACCATGTGGCGGACGCGGGTGTCGGTGACCGGGATGGGGCACACCAGCGTGACGTCGTATCCGGCGTCGGTGAGTGCCGGGGTGAGGATGTCGGCGTAGATCCACCCGGAGTCGGCGCTCAGCCGGGAGGCGTTGGAGACGTTGAGCAGGTAGAGCATGGACTTGGACATGAGGGTGCTTTCTTCGTCGTCGGGGGTGAGGGTCAGCGGGTGAGGAAGGTGCTCGCGACCAGCAATGCGTCCACCTCGTGTTTGAGGAAGCGGCGATGGCCACCGGGGGTTCGGAAGCTGGTGATCCGGCCTTCCTTGGCCCACCGGGAGACGGTCCTGGCGTCCACGCGGAAGGTCTGGGCGACCTCTCCTAGCGTGAGTACGCGGAGGGTTCGGAGAGCGGGTGTCGTCGGGCCAGGGGACAGAGGCAACAGTGGTTCCTCTCTGAAGGTCGTGAGGCGCACGGGGGTACGGCCTGTACGGCTGGTCCTCGTGTTCCTCGGTGGAAAGCCTTAAGGCGCCGGTCAGGGTGTGTGGCGTTACCGCCGGGGGTGAGCGCGATCAGCGGGCACGCGTGCTCGGGGCCGTGGAAGCGGGCGTAGAGGGCTCGTCGGCACGGTGGCCGGGCGGTGGCCCGCCCGCGCTGAAGGGCGCGGGCGGTTTCGTCGTGCTCGGGACCGTGGCGGACGTCCCAGGCCGCGGCGCTGCTGCTATCGCGTGGGCGGGAGGTGGCGGTCGAAGATCCCCCACACGGTGACGGGTCCTCCGGCGCAGCCGTCCCACTCCCAGTACAGGGCGAGCTCGGCCAGGCGTCGTAGCCCGCTCCCCTGCCGTTCGGGGCGCCCTTCGGCGGAAGGGGCCTCGGTGGGAACGGGGAAGGTCAACGGTGTTCCCGGACGGGGTCCGTCGTCGGTCACCGCCAGCTTGAAGGAGAAGGGCTGTTTCTCCAGCCTGATCCGCACGGTCCCGCCCGGCAGGCCGGAGGCGGTGTGCGCCAAGGCGTTGCGGTGGAGGATCGTCACAGCCTCGAGCAGCCGTTTGCGCTGGCTCTCGGGCGAGCCGCAGCGTGGGAACAGCCATCGGGCGGCCGTGCGGATGTGGTGCGGTTCGTGTCCGAACTCGGCGATCCACGTGTTGGGGTCGGCGCAGCGAATGCGGCGAGGCAGCCGCGGCAAGGCCTCGGAAGGGCCGGGGGCGTTACCCCGGCTTGTCCCGAGCTGGGTACTCTCCTGCATGTTGTCACCTGGAGTGTCGAGAACGCGTGGGTGAGGCCGTGTCCCGGGGCTGCTGTAACAGTCGCCGGGACTTTCTCGTCTGAGGTGGCCTGCGAGCCTCGCCTTCTCTCGATGCGCCACGGCCCTCTGGCCGCATGTATGGCACGCGGGCACAGCGGTATCGGGTACGAGCTGGGAGGCTCGGTCCACCTTGACTCTTCAAGCATGACTAGGGATTCCCAAATGTCAAGGGGAATCCATGATCCCACTGGGAAGGTTAGGATCAGTGTCATGAGACGGATACCGCGCACCCACAGTCCCAGCGTGCGTCGACGGCGGTTGTCCGCCGAGCTGCGCCGCCTACGCGCCCAGCACAAGCTGACGTTGGAGCAGGCCGCGCAGAGCACCCGCATCCCGAAGAGCCGCCTGGGCCGGATCGAGACCAGCGATCTGAAAACCGTCAAGGCCACCGACCTGGATGCCCTGCTGGACCTGTACGAGATCACCGACACGGGCACCCGCGAAGCCATGCACTCCTTGGCGCGTGAGGCGGGAGAGCGGGGCTGGTGGTCGCGGTACCGCGACGTGTTCGGCACGCACGCGCTTCCGGACTTCGAGACGGAAGCCTCGGTGATCCGCACCTATGAATGCCAGGTCGTGCCCGGGCTGCTGCAGACTCCGCGCTACGCGGACGCGCTCGCCCGGGGCACCGCGGCCTTGGACGACGCCGAGATCAAGCGGCACGTGGACGCTCGGATGGAACGGCAGCAGATCCTGACCCGGTTCTATCCACCGGAGTACTACGCGGTCGTCGACGAGGCCGCCCTGCGCCGCCAACCCCAGGACCTCGACATCATGCGGGAGCAGCTCGAGCACCTGGTGGAGGTGTCGACCCGGCCGAACATCCACATCCACGTCCTGCCGTTCAGCGCGGGACTGCACGCCGCGACCATCGGCAGCTTCGTCATCATGGACTTCCCGGAGCCTCTGGACCCTTCGATCGGGTTCGCCGAAACTCCTACGGATAGTCTGTTCGTAGAGACCGATCCTGAGCTGGCGCGGTACAACGCCATGTGGCACGCGGTGCACAACGCGGCGTCCACCCCGGCTCAGTCACGCGAGTTCCTCCAGGGTGTCCTGGCGGCGTTAGAGAGTGGACACTGATGCACAACCTGTCGTGGCGCAAGTCCTCCTACAGCGGAGGAGGAGCGCAGAACTGCGTCGAGGTGGCGGAGCTGCCGACCGGTTCCACCGTCCGCGACTCCCAGCACCCCAACGATGCTCAGCTGGCCTTCCCCTCTCCCGAGTGGAGCACCTTCCTCCGTCAGGTGAAGGTTCAAGGCCGCTGATCCTCCTGCCCCGTATCGGCCCCCGGAACACCCACCGGGGGCCGACGTGTCTCCAGCTCGCTGCCCGAGCGTTCCAGGACAGGTGACGGGAGGCGATCCCGGCACCCACCACACTCTCCATAACACCCGGCACGAGACAGGTGAACGAGCGCAGCCATCACGGTGGACCGCTCATCTTGTGACCGGGTGGAGGTCACCGCATCCGGCCAGACAACACACTGTGACCGCTAGTTCTCCTGGCCAGGGGCGTGAGGCCATTGAGAGTTGGTGACCTGAAACGAAACACCACAGGGAAGTGTATTTTTAATGCCTTTAGTGCAACAATATTCACCCTCTCAGTGAATCCCTCAAGGTGGACCTGAAGGCCCGCATTCTTTTAGGAAATATTTCCGCCACCTTTAAAGACATTCGTGGACAAGTGGGGTAATTTTTATAAAACTCCTCAACTTGCAACCATTGGGAGAGGCAATGAATTCCATCAAAGATACTTCCCAGCCAGAGAAAACTCCATCCCCGAAGACGGAAAATCTGGGCGTCCAGCCTGAAGTCATCACCTCGCCAAATGAGATTAATGATTCAGCGCCATACTGGAAAAAGCATCCTTGCCCAGCGTGGTGCACCTCCGACCACAGAGACGCCAAAACTTTCGAAATCATCGATGACGCCTACCATGTTGGCAGCTATGATCTTTGCATTATCCTGTCCACAGAAGGCACAGTCGCACCTAGCGACTACTCCCTATTTACAGTGATGGCAAGCCTGTGGCAGCACTACCTGAACAAGGCACCCAGTGTAGACATTGTTTTCTATCTAAAAGGTGGCGGAGAAACAGATTTGCATTTCACCCTCCTGGAGGCATCAGCACTCGCTGATGGAATGCAAAAGCTTGCCAGGGAAGCAAATTCTGAAATCAACCACAAAGCCCATCAAAGCGAACTTGTTACTCGCGATAGGCTTGACGATGGACGACCCTACTGGCAGACAAGTCCGTGCCCGTCCTGGTGTGCCGCATTCCACGGAAACTTCCACGGCATAGGCGAGGCCTTCCATGTCAGTGAGCCTTCCGAAAAATTCCTACTCTCCGCAAATACACACAAGGATAAAGAGGAATCATTTCATCCATTCCTCTCTCCGATTGAAGCATCCCTGGCACTCAAGAAACACCACCTTGAGTCCAGCCCCAGAGTTATGCTCAAAATATCCTCCCAAAACAAAGAGGAGATGGAGCGCAATTTCACGATTCCAGAAGCAGATTTCTTTTCCAAAGGTCTGACTAAACTGGTAGAATCGGGGAAAAAGGGAATCCAATAGCGTCGGGTTGACGAGGCCCCATCTGCACGTCACAAGGCAGTGGGAACCCTCGGCGATTGCTCCAGCGTTCTGGGACACGGTGGCACAGTGAGATACGTTGACACGCAGAGGATTTCCCAACCCAGATGAACTCGAACAAACCCCCACATACCGGGGTGCAACGCCTACACGCATGCAGACTTTCAATCCGTGCTTTCAGGGTTTGATCCCCCAAGGCTGACTGGAGGATGTCAGAATGCGTTCCTGGCATACACCACAGACTCCAATAAACCAGGCACGAGACACTCACGCGTGGGTCGCGTTAATGACCTTGGCCAGCTGCTCGAAGTTGCTTAGAGTGGCCTGCGAGAGCTTCTCGACCCTGGACGGGTTGCGGAGCAGGACCTCCACCGGTCGCCAGTGGTCGAACTTCCCGTCCAGCTTCTCCAGCCGCAGAACGAGACGATCAGGATGGTCGGGCAGGTCACCCACCTTGTGCTTCTTGCCGAACGCCTCGTTTTACAGGCTGAGGTAGTCGCCAGCGGTGAACAGGTCCTCGATGTCACTTGCTTCTGCTCGAGAACCGCTCCGACGAAGACGACTCGCTTGCCAGCGATCTTGTTCGCTTTGATCGCAGCCTCGACCTTCCCGCCGCCCTCCGTGCCCGAGTCCAGCAGTACCGTCACCGAGACCTTCTGCCCAAGCAAGGAGACGAAGGCAGGTACGTTCGACGCCCCTCCGGCCGGGAGGATCCTCCAGCGCTCGTCGAGCCCCTCTCGCCCCTGGTCACGGAGGTGACGGCCGATCACCTCGAGGTACGCCAGGTCCGAGGGCCCCCCGACAAGCGGGTTCCGCTCTCCGATAAAGAGGTTCTGCGACAGGTCGTAGCCAAGCGCGGCTTAGAGGGGGAACGCGCTGTCCTCACCGACCTCCAAGGCATTCGACGAGGTGACAGAGCCGACGTCGCCGCCGCGGTCCTCCACGACGCGCACCCTTGCCCGCTTGGGCATGGAACCGCGCACCATCCCGTCCTCGGACCAGAGATGGAACCGGCCATCGTCGCCTTCGATAGCGGGGGTGCGGATGGTCTCGGGGAACCGGGTCCAGCAGCGGCGGACAGTCCAGGCTGGCATGAGTTCAGCGATTTGGTCACGGCTGAGGTCAGTGGCGAAGTGCCACAGGAGGTTGCTGTGTCCGACCTCGGAGAGGGCCTCGGTCGGGTGCGGGTCGGTGTTGAGATCGGGATCGCGGCGGCTTCGCATCGTTGGGTCTTCCATACACCCATCATCACTGTAGGTTACGACATATCACGTATGGCGCGGAGTCGATCGCGACCGGCACACCGGTCGGAGATGTGTGTTGGAAGTCATCATGCCTGCAGTCGACAGTCGGCGTGACACCGCCACGTATAGCGTTCCGAAACCATGTATTTGGGCGCCACATCGGGGACTCGCAGAGTGCTCACCACGGACACCGCTGCTGGCCCCTGAAATCCTAGAGTCTCCGAATTCCTCGATCATTCACTCGTGACACCAAGGATTCGTTCACACTCCCATTCAGTATGAATATATCAGTAGTTCAGGCCTCTATCCTGGTTGTGTCTCAGCACTCGCCGTTACCGACGAGGGGGCCTGTCGGCGGCCAGTGGCGCCTCGGCGGAACTACCCGTCGCACTGGGACAGAAAGAGGACCCATGCACTACGACGACGTTTGGAAGGACCCTCAATTCTGGCGCACAATCGAAGCTCTCGCCCACCTGGCCATCGAAGTCCTGCGCTGGCGAAATTAAGCAAGGGTCCCATTTGAAGCGCTGAGCCCCCGCACAGGGTTCCCGAAAGAGACCGACGAACCAACCCGGGAGCCCCACACGGTTTCACGCCGCTCGTATGCTCCCCGCGCTGACCGCCGTCCCTGCCGTCAGTGCGCTCCCCACGCCTCAGCCGGTCTGAGCCCTCGTTTCAACTGTCCGGGCTCGGGGATGCGGGCGTTCTACAGATGGATATCCCGTTTGCCCCAGAAGCCCCGGATAGGTCACCGCAGAAACGCCCCGTGAGAAAATCGCACCCCCAATCCTTGTTAGAGAGCATCTATCGTGTCCGCCAACCCTCAGGACGGCCGTACGGAGAATTCCGTCACCGGCGGCCTCACGAACAGCACCGCCGTACAACTCAATAATCTGCACGGCCCACTCTCGGTGTACGCACCCGGCTCGATGCAGCCCGTACCTGCTCTTTCGCCCCCACGTTCATGGCCCCGATGCTCCACCGTGCATCCCGTGTCGGCCGGTACACATCACACGCCACTTGGCAAAGACGGTTCAACCGTCACCCCTTACGTGGCCCGAGGGCACGACCAACGCCTGCGCGAACTCATTCGCCAAGCAGGCCAACAGGGCGGGTTCGTGCTGGTCACCGGCGGATCCAGTACAGGCAAGACCCGAACCGCATTCGAGGCCGCCAGAGCTGAACTGCCCCGACACCGGTTTCTCGTCCCTCGGCCGGGAAGCGACCTCGCAGCCCTGCCCGCGCTCTTGAGGAAACGGAGGCTGCGACGTCTCAAGGTTGTGTTGTGGCTGGACGATTTGCAGCGCTACCTCGGGCCGCAGGGTCTGGACAGCTCTCTGGTGGCGGAGCTGACCCATACAAGGGTCGTCATAGTGGCCACTCTCAACGACCGGGCCCACAGCCAGTTGACCGCAGAGGAGCGACGTCTTCTGATCGCAACCGAGCCCTTGCAGGTTGTCCGAAGGTGGTCGAACGCCGAAGCCGCCCGCGCGCGACAACTCGGGGACGATCGTCTCACCTTGGCCGTACGTACTTCCCAGGAGCGACGGAGCCACCATGGGGTGGCCGAGTATCTGGCGGCGGCCCCTCAAATGCTCCAGGCGTGGCGTGCCGCTGACCGCCCCAGAGAGGGCGGTGTGGATGCCGAATTTGATGGCCATCCGCGCGGGTACGCACTAGTTACCGCAGCTGTGGATTTGGTCCGGCTCGGTTTTGAGGACCCGCTTCCCAAAAAGATGCTGACGAAGCTCCACCAGCACTACCTGAGCGGGACCGATCCCACTGAACTAGAATCCTTCGAGGAATCCTGGCGTTGGGCGACACAGAAAAGGCACGGGGTCGGAGGTCTACTGAGTTCGCAGGGGCCGGAAGGTAACCTGTGTCGCCCCTTCTTCTACTTGGTAGAGACCTCAGCACCAATTAGCTCCGACGGCATCCCCGACACTATGTGGGACGCCGCATTAGATCACGCGGATAGACCGCTCCTACGTTTCGAGTTCGCCTTGCGTGCTTATGCGGCGCAGCGCCCCGAACACGCCCGAAGAGCACTTCAGGCGAACCTCTCATCCGACGGGACCGGCTTGTCCCCCTCCGATGCTCGTCTGCTAAATGTGGTCCTAAGCCGTGCCCAGGAACCATCGAACCCTGGAGGTGAGCATCCCACAGATCTGATGACGCAGTTGGTCGATCCCGACACCCGCGCACGGATCAGGCACATCCTGGCGCGGGACGAGCAGGAACGACCATTGTCAGTGTGGCGTCTACAGGGCACTCCTGTTCAGGCACCAGCTTCCAGGCCGGGCGTTCCAAGGGTTGGCGAGGTGGTGAACGAACGTTTGTACCTCAATGTTCCCTTCTCGGAGAAAAGTCAAGCCAAGCTGCAGGCCAACGCCAGATGGGATCGCGCAGTAAAGAAGTGGTGGGTCCGACCGGACACTCCGCAGGGCAAAATCGCTCGCTGGCTCTAATATTTCTGTTGGCTTCTGGTTTAGCCATGTCCCCGACTTGCGCCCGAAGATCCTGGTCAGCTGGCAGCATCGGGACCAGACCCCGACCCATGGCCGATGAAGGGAACTCCCCATGAGCCGCTACGCAGTCGATCCCCAGCGGCAAGCACTGATCGTGACCTGGCCCACCGGCTCCGGGGACACCGCCACCACAGGCGCTTCCCTGCCTCCGAACACCCCCGCTCTCCAAGCCCACGACCTGGCCAGGGAACTCACCAGCCTCTCCCAAGCCCTCTGGCGCACCTACACCCACCCGCCCCTCACCGACGAGGTCACCGAACCCGACAGCGAAGAATGGCAACCCCAGCACGAACGCGAGATCCTGCCCTCCCTGCCCGAGACCATCACCAACCCCAACCTCCCGAGAACGGGATCCTCACCGAGTCCACGATCCCCGTGGAGGAACGAGCACACCGCGTCGGCCGGATCCTGCACGCCATCAGCGACCCCCGTCTGACCACCGCCGTTGCCAACGACGTCTCGGCCAAGATCGCCGCCATCGAACAGGCCGAACTCGGAGACCTGACCGGACGCGCCGCACAGGTGACCGCGCTCAGCCGTGTCGGCGCCTCCCCTGTACAGGTCGAAGCGGCCGACCACATCCTGCACTCCCAGCCGCTCGGCTGCGAGGAGCTGTTCACTGCAGTGGATCCGTCCTCCGCCGCGGTAGCGGCGGTGCACTGGCTGTGGGCCGCGGCCAAAGTCGTGTCAAAGGCATGCGGGCTTCCTGCGAGCCAGGTCGTGGTGGCCTCCGACGACATCGGCTCTCTTCCCTACGAGACCCCCACGTTCGTGCTGAACCTGCTGGAAGCCGGAGTCTCCCCCTACGACGTGGTGGCCGGCCTTGTCCAGGAGGCGATGGTGATCGCCGAAGGGCACATGCCCGACCCCGCCGGCTTGATGGAGCGCATCGCCGGCATGAGGAAGGCCGTGCAACTGCACGAGAGCGACCCGGAGGCGGTGGAGTCGCTACTGGCTTCGATGTGCGTCACCGCGCTGGACCCGATGCGGCCCGCACCAGACCTGTTGGAGGACCTGCTGTTCGGGATCGGCAGCTGCGCCGCCCTCTTCCACAAGTACGCCGACGAGCTCCGCGAGGAAGTAGGAGGCCCCATCAAGCCGCCCGAGACTGATCCCGAAGAGGACGAGACCGGCTGGGACGCCTTCACCGCGAAAGTGGATGAGCGATTCATCAGCCTGGTCCGTGACGAGGCCGGGAACCACCGGGACCGGCTCCTCTGACGTGGAGGCAGCCGATCTCGCGAGAACCTCGCGAGGTGCCATCGGACGCTCCCGAGGACCGGTGTGTGCTCCATTTGTGCTCCGCAGTTCAGGACTGGGGCGACACTGGGCGTCACCACGCAGCACCCGACAGCCCGGCTGATCGTATGGTGTGGGACAGAACGGTACGTAGCGACACGTTACGGTACGCGACCAGGGCACTTCTAATCCGATGGTCGCAGGTTCGAATCCTGCCGGGTGCGCCACAAAACCCCAGTTCAGACGGAATGCGCGAGTCGAACAGACGAGGTGCGGAGCCCCGTTGGGGCCCTGAAATGCTCCTCGTGTGCTCCCCAGTGCAGGGTCCAGTACAGGTGGGCGAGGACCTCGCGGAGCATTTTGCCATCCCGTGACCCTGTAGCCCCGCCCCGGGGCGCGCCCGTGTCCACCCCTCAGTGCCCCACAGCCGCCCCCACGCGCGTGTCCTGGCCCCCGGGTACCGCATCGTCCTATAGGCCGTGTCCGGCCGTTTCTACCAAACCCCCTACCCCAGGTCTTCACGCACCACAATCAGATGGCGTGACTGCACCTGGGTACCAGCGGAAACCCTCGCGATCCTGGCCGCGTTGAGAGCCGGGCTGTCATTCGGCGGCGCCCACACCACCCGCGGCGGGTGGGAAGCCACCTCCTGAGTAGGAGCCATCACCGTCACGCTGTGGCGGGTGGCTACGGCGAAGTCTCCTACCTCTCGTCAGGCTCTACCCCGGGAGCGCCCCTGCGCTACGGCCTGGGCCGCGATCTGACCGGCGCCAGCCACATCCGAATCCTGTCGACCGGGGCAAGAAGGGGTCGAAGATCCACCTGATCACCGAACGTACCGCTCCCTATCCGTGACGGTCCCGGGAGCCAACACCCATGACAGCCAGGCCCTGGCACCCCTGGCGCAAGGGACACCTTCGATCCGTTCCCGCCATGGGCCCAGGCGGCACAGGCCCGCCAAACCACACGGTGACAAGGGCTACGACTACGACCACCTGCGCCAATGGCTTTGCGAACGAGGGATTGTCCACCGTCTGGCCCGCAAGGGCATGGAGTCCTCGAAGCGGTCGGGGCGGCACTGTTGGCAGGTCGAGCAAACCGTGGCCTGGCTGGCCGGACACCGCCGCCTGCGCCGTCGCTACGAGCGCAAGGCCAATCACTTCCCGACCTTCGCCGGCATCGCCTGCACACTGATCTGCTATCGCAGTCTCGCCAAACGAGATGAGCTCTGAGGGAAACCGGGCGCACCACGCACGGAAAACACCGATTCCCGATCCAATGTCACGAAAGTCCTGGCCAGCAGGCGTTCCCGGCCTCCTGCTCCTCGGCACCGGCCTTCGGACACGGGCAGCAAGGAGAAGGTGGCGTTCAGGCGATGCCCAGGACCTCGGCGATCCGATCCTGTGCCCCATGGGCCTTCACGGTGGGCACACGCCACTCGTGGGGCGCTTCCTTCATCGCGCGCGCCGCTGTGTCCGCCGCGTGTTCCAGATCGGACCGCTCGGTGAGTTCACCGTCCCACGTGGTGTAGAGGTCGACCGCCGGCAGATCCGGGAGGATGTCGTTGAGACTGCGGGCGAGCACCTGCACGGGTTCGACGGGCCAGGCCGTGATGGAGATGTGCAGGGACCAGTCGTCGGTGCTCAGGGCCTGGTGGGGCCGCCCGGCCGGCATGTAACAGGTGTCCCCCGGGGTGAGCATGAGGCGGTGCGCCGGCTGCGTGCCCTCCGGCACGGTCACCAGGCCGGGCTCGTCCTGCCCGTCGAAGTGGTCGAAGATTCGCCAGCGCTTGCTCCCGGACGTCTGAAGGACGATGACGTCCACCTTGTCCTGGTGGAGGGACAGAGCCCCTCTCCCGGGAGGGCTCAGGAAGGCGACGGCCTCGGCCAAGCGCCCGGTCCGGCTCTGCAGCAGGCGGCAGATCCTCCTGATCCCCGGGTGGAACTCGTGCACCCGGTAGAGGACCAGGCTCGACCCGTCCGCGAGGAACTCCTCGACCCTGTCCAGGTCGAGTCGTCCGATGACCCGTTCGGACACGCGTTCCACCACGGACCTGTCGCGCACCGTGTACTCGACGGCGTCGACCTTCCGGTGGCTCTTCGTGGATAGGGCGACGTACTCGGACGTCGTCCGGCTGTCGCACAGGACGTCGTGCACGTCGCGGAGCGTGAAGAGTCCCGCGGCCCCGGTGCCGGACGAGGTGAAGCAGTCGCGCCCCCAGTGGGTGGCGAGGTCCTCCTCCGCGGGCAGGGCGGACGGCCAGTCGGGTGCGTCGGTGGTTCGGTTCGGGGAGTTCGCGGTTCGGTTCAGGGGGTTCATGGGCACGGCCTTTCATCGAGGAGGAACATCGTGGTCGGCGGGCGGGCCCGCCGGGGAACCCCGCGTCCGGGGCGATCACACCGCTTCGGACACGGTGTTGAGGCGCAGCGCCAGCAGGTAGGTGGGCAGCGCCCACAGGAGGGCCACCATGAGGCCGGGCACCGCCTGCGCCCACTCGGCGGAGGCGGCCGCCGTGGCCGCGTCCCGGATCGCCTGGACCGGGAGCAGGAACTCCACCGGGGTCAGGAGGCCCGGCAACTGGCCCGCGGTCCACACGCCGGAGGACCAGGTGACGGTCAGGAAGACCACCGTTGTCAGCGGGGAGATGCCGTTGGGGCTCGCCCATCCGCCGATGCAAGCGCATATCGGGGCGAACACCATCGCCGCGAGGGGGACCGCGATGATGCCGGTGACCACCGACCGAACGTCGTACGCCACGCCGAAGCGGACCGTTCCGGCGGCCATGATGAGCGCGCCGGCGAGGGTCCCCGCCATGAGTACCAGGGCCAGGCGCGCCGCGAGTTTGGCCCACATGGGGGCCGGGAGCGTGCGCACGAAGGGGCTCCACTGCTCCGTCCGCTCCAGGGAGACGCGCTGGCCGAAGTGGAGCAGAGCCACCGACAGCACCGCCAGGATGATGAACAGCAGCGTCACGTCCCGCTGCATGGACACGGGCGCGAACCGGGTCAGCATGAGGAAGTAGAAGGTCGTCATCCCCACCATGAACAGAGAGACGTGCCAGAACCGCACGAAGACGATCAGGTCGACCCACAGGAACGCCCTGATCTGCCGCAACCGCGTCATCGCGCGCCTCCCCCGAGGACCAGGCAGACCTCTTCCACGGTCGGGCTCCGCTGGACGACGGGCTCGTCGGCCAGCGGAGTGAGCCGTTCCAGCACCACCCCGGGCTTTCGGGTGAGCAGGGACGTCCGGTCCATGTCGTGGCGCACGAGCGCCACCTCGTCCCAGGACCCTCCGTCGAGCGGTGCCCCGACGGCGCGCGGCACCTCCAGGACCACGATGCCCGTCGACCGGGCCAGGTCGGAGACGTCGCTGTCGGCGCGCAGCCGTCCGCCGGAGACCACGAGCACCCGCTGCGCGAGTGTGGAGACCTCCCGGAAATCGTGTGACGCCAGCACGAGGGTGCCGCCCGCGTCGGTGAACTCGCCGATCAGTTCCCAGGTGGCGGTCCTGCTCTGGGCGTCCAGGCTCACCGTGGGTTCGTCGAGCACCACCAGTTCCGGATCGCCGACGAACGCGAGTAGCAGGGTGAGCCGGCGCTTCTGCCCCAGGGAGAGCACTCCGGACGGACGTTTCAGCAGGGGTTCCAACTGGAACCGGGCGATCAGCTCGTCCGGCTCCGCCGCCCCCTTCACGTCGCGGACGAAGGAGATGACCTCCCGCACGCGGAGCCGGTCCGGGACGGCGGTGATCTGCGGGGCGTAGCCGACGGACCACCGGGCCGCGTGGTCGTTGGCGGGCAGGCCGAACAGGTGGCACGAGCCGCCGCTCGGCCGGGTGAGGCCGAGCGCCATCCGCAGGAGGGTGGACTTGCCGGCGCCGTTGCGGCCGAGCAGGGCGACGCTCTCGCCAGCACGGATCTGCGCGGTGACGCCGTCCACGGCCGTCACCTCTCCGTAACGCTTGGAGACGTTGTCGAAGGTCAGGGGAGGGGGCGCGGAGATCACTGCGGAAGTCCGAGGAGCACGGCGTTGAGGAACGAGTGGTCGACCCCGTCGATCTCGCAGAGCTCCTCCACCTGGTCGTCGAAGAGCCCGGCAAAGGGCACCGAGCCCCAACCCAGGGACTGGGCCACCAGGGTCAGCTGCTGGATGACGGCTCCGGCCTCCATCAGCGCGAAACGATAGCCGCGCAGGCGGTACTTGAACCGGCTGCGCCAGAACAGGCCGTTGACGAACACGATCGCCGGAGCCGAGGCGAGCAGGTCGGGCTGCGTGCCCAGGCGGCGGATCTGCTCCTCGCCGACCTCGCTGTGCACTTCTTCCAGAGCGTGGTCGTGGATGTTGTAGTGGTACAGGCCTTTGTGGCCGCTCCCGGTGACGTCGGCGAGGAGGTACAGCTCCAGCGGGTAGAGGGCGCCGCCGGAGGCGACCGGCCGACGGGCCGGTGGGACGGTGGACGGCTGCTCCGGGTAGGCCCCGTAACTCAGCCACAGGGCCCGCCCGAGCTGCTCCACGGGCAGCGCGTCGGCCGAGAAGTCCCGGCAGGATGCGTTCCTGATCAGCGTCGGGTGTTCGGCGCGTTCGTGCTCCGCGTCGATCGCGGGCAGCGGCACCCGGGGTAGGTGCGGCAGCTCCCGCGCGCCCACCGTGGCGCTGCGGTTCAGTTCAGGGTGGGTCTTCAGCCAGTGGCCGTTCGTCTCGCGCGCCATCGTCGTCGGGTGGAACTTCGACGCCTCGTGGAACTCCTCGGCGAGGTCCTCCTCCGGTGGCGCGTCCTGGTCGAGGAACTCCCAGTACCGGGGGGTGAACACGGTGATGCTGGACAGTGCGTCGGGCATGGAGGGTCGGCTCCTACGTGAAGGGGTGGGGTGCGTGGTTGAGGTCCGCGAGCGCGGGCCGGTCCTGTCGCCATCCGCGCCGGGTCGGTTCGGCGAGCAGCCGCTCGTTGCCGAGGTGGCGCGACTGGTGGTCGACGTCGATCGGGACCAGCTGCGGGGAGACGACCTTGTACGTGAACAGCCCGGCATGCGCCATCTCCGGCGGTGTGAGGTCGACCGCGTAGAGGTCGATCCCCCGCGCCGTCAGCCGTTCCACCTCGCGGCGCAGGACCCGCCTCGTGGGCTCGCCGGATCCGCCTCGGGTTCCGTCCTGCAGGGGTCGGGCGCGCGGGCCCTCGAAGAGGAAGGCGAGTTCGCCTTGGTGCTCGGCGTCCATGTAGTAGAGGGCGTGGTCGGAGAAGTTCCGCACCTGGTCGCTCCGAACCGTTCTGCGGTGCTCGGAGAACAGACCCCGGCGCTGCATCGCGTAGAAGGAGAACGCCTCCTTGACCGCGTGCCAGGCCGCCTCGGCCGCGGTCCCCGCGGTCCCGCCGCCGACGCCGTACATGACGCCACCCACACCGGAGCCGCGGACCGCCGCCACCACGGTCGGCAACCCGTGGATCTCGGTGAGGTCGATCAGCCGGTACTCCACCCGAGAGCCGGCCAGGGCGGCGCCGATCCGGTAGGCGAGGCGCGAGGATGGGTCCGGCACGAGGTGGGGGAACCGGAGCCGGTGGTACCACATCAGCATGAAGGCGTCCCGTTCGAGCAGTTCGAACAGGCCGGACAGGCAGGCCTCGGCGGGGCCGGTGCCCGCGGCCGTCCCGTTGGAGGTGGCCCAGTACCACGCGCCCTCGTCCCGGAGCGGACTCCCCGGACGGTCCTTGTAGAAGATGCAGTAGACGCTCGGCAGGAGGACCGCTCCGCCCGTCCGCAGGTCCACTCCTTCGAGCCATCTGATGTCCCGGTCGACCGCCGGCACCTCCGCGAACTCCCCCTGGCGGGTGGTGCCCGGCGGCAGGGACAGCAGGCGTGTGGGTGTGACGTGCGGGACCCCTTCCCGCTCCAGTTCCGCCACCGAGGCGTACCGGGCGCCGCGGTCGTCGACGTCCATCTGGCTGTAGCGCTCGGCCGCCTCGCCGAGCGCGCTCGAGCGGAGCACACCACCGTCGGCGTGGTACCCCCAGCCCCGGAACGAGGGGTCTGCGAAGCCGGGTTCCGCCGCGCTCCCCTGGGCGGACAGGCAGCCCATGCGCGGTTCTCCGGGGGCCCACAACCCGTGGGTCGGTTGTCGGCACAGGGTGACCACGCGGCCGGCCAGGCGTTCGAGCCGGTCGGTGGAGCGGTCTCCGTGATCGGTCGGCATCGGGTGGGCTCTCTCTAGGGGAACGGGTGGGGCACGTGGTTGAGCCGGGCGGGATCCGGTCGGTCCGGGCGCCAGCCGCGCCGGGTGGGCTCGTCGAGCAACCGCTCGCGGTTGAGGTGGCGGTACTTGTGGAGGGAGTCCAGCGGGATCAGCTCCGGGGAGACGACCTTGTAGGAGAAGAGTTCGAGCGGCATGTCCGCGGGCATGAGGTCCACGGCGTAGGTGCGGATGCCGCGCTCGCGGAGCCGCAGAGCCAGGCGCCGAAGTTCGTCCGCCGCGGGGCGGTTCCGGCTCTCCTCCCGCACGGGGACAGGGAAGGACTCGCGTTCCTCGAAGAGGAAGGCGAGCTCGTGGTGGTGTTCCGGATTCGTGTAGTACCGCAGGTGGTCGGTGAGGCTGAAGACGTCCGCTGCGCCGAGCGCCGCGACGCCCTCCGCGACGTCGCGTCGCGCCAGCGCGTAGAGCCCGGCTGCCTCCCGGGCCGCCTTCCAGAGGGCGGTCTCCGGGTCGAGTGCTGATCCACCGCCGACGGCGTAGACCTCCCGGCCGTGCAAGCGTCCCCGCGCGACCGCGATCACCACAGGGACGTCGTGGACCGCGGTCAGGTCGATGAAGCGCACATCGATCCGCGGTGCGCGGAACAGTCCGTGGACCCGCTGGCCGAGGCGGCTGTGCGGGTCGGGGACCAGGTAGGGGAACCGGAGCCGGTGGTACCACATGAGCATGAAAGCGTCGCGCTCGATCAACTCCAGGAGCCCGGACAGGCACGCCGCCGCGGGGCTCGGACCGGCGGCCGTCCCGCTGGAGGTGGCGACGCACCACGTGTCCTCGCCCGCCCGGCCCGCGCAGGTCGGGCAGCTGGCGTCGTCGCAGAAGTGTTCGACGAAGATGCAGTACTGGGCGGGGACGAGGACCCCTTCGTCGGTGACCAGGTCCACCGAGGCGATCCATCGGATCTCGGAGTCGTCCGCGGGAGGGGGGACCAGCGCCACCGGCCCGGGCCCAACACCGGGGTCGTCCACGGGCGCCAGTTCGGCGGGGCGCACGAGGCTCTCCCCCCGGGCGGCCAGCGCGGCCGCGGACGCTGTGCGGGTCCGCGTCTCGTCGAGGTCCCGGAGACCGTACCGCTCGAACGCCTCGCCCAGGGCCGCCTGCGCCGCCACCTCGGCGGAGATGTCCCGTCCGGCCCCGCAGTACCAGGAGTTCGCGCCCCCGAGCGCCCGGGCGTGGGTCGTGTCCTTGCAGAAGACCTGGCCCACAGCGGGCTCGTCCGGGTTGTACCGGCTGGCCGCGAGCCGCCCGGCCAGGCTGACGAACCGCCCGGACAGCGCATCCAGAACGGTCATGGCGTCGCCGTCTCCTCGGCCTCCGCCGCCTCGGGGGCGAAGTACTCCGTCCACAGGGTCGGCCTCGCGACGGCGGTGCCCGGTCGGCACGCCGGGCACCGGGGGACCCGCAGGACGTATTCGGACCTGATCTCCAGGCCGCGCTCGAAGGTGACGGTGCGGACACCGCCGGGAACGTGGGGGTTCGCCCGGGTCTCCCACTCCCGGAGCGACGCCACCCCCAGTCCAGCGAGCACGGTCGTCAGCGCAGGGGAGACCATCCGCTCAGGGGACAGGGGCCGCAGCTCCAGGAAGTCCGCACCGAGCACGTGGCGGGCGGCGCGACGGCGGCGGTAGCACTCGAAGCAGGGGGTCGACTTCGGGTGGATGTACGGGCCGACCACCGCGGTCTCGCCGTCGTAGTGGCTGATCGGCAGCCAGGACTGGCGGTTGTGGTAGGCGGTCTCGTTCCACTCAGCCAGGAGCGCGTCGTTGGGATCGCTCACCCAGACCACCGTGCAGACACCCTCCGGCGTCCCGGTGCCGACGATCTCTGACAGGGTCGCGGAACCCACCCGCCAGTGGGGCGGGGCCACCCGTGCGATCGCCTCCACTTCGTCGGGATCTCCCACCACGCGCAACTTCTCGATGGGGTGCCGGGGAGTGTCGCCCGCGTCGTCCGGGCGGGCCCATTCGCCCAGCAGCCCGCCCGGGTGGTCGCTCACATCGGCGTCCGCGGTATCGATCAGCATGCCGTCGGCCACCAGGCGTTCGCAGAGCCGCAGGACGGCCGGACGCAGGCGGTCGCCGCCCAGCCCGTCGATCAGGGCGGCGAGGTCGTGCTTGCCGTCGACCAGCGGGAGCAGGCTTCGTAGGAGCCGGGTCGCGCCGCCGCCATAGCGGAGGTTGCGCCCTCCGGAGCGCAGGGTCGCGGCATTCTCCCCGTAGAAACCGGAGAGCGCTGGTGCCGTACGCAGCACCGTGGTATCCGTGAGCGTCGTCACCGGATTCCCTTTCGTGAGGTCGGGTTATTCCGAGGTTTCCGCGATGCCGAGGACTTCGGCGATCTCGTCATGAGTTCGATACGGCTCCGTGGGGCGCACATGCCAGTCACCGCTGGCCTTCGTCATCATGCGCGAGACGGATTCCACCGCTTGTTCGATGTGGGACGCGTCTTTCAGGGAGCCGTTCCACGCGGGGTGGAAGTCTTCTTCCGAGATGTCGGCGAGAGCCCGATGGAAGGAATCGTGGAGGACCCGCTGCAGCCTGATCGGGGACACGCTGATGGAGATGTGCAGGGACCAGTCCTCGTCGCTGCGCGTCCGATGCGGCCAGTAGGCCGGCATATAGCAGATGTCTCCGGGGGTGAGGGTGTGGCGGTACGCGGGTTCGGCGCCCTGCGGCCGCTGAACGGGCCCGCTCCCCTCCTGCCCGGGGAAGTGCTCGAAGATCTGCCAGTGCTTCGTCCCGGACGTTTGCAGGACGATGACGTCCACGCGGTCCTGGTGGAGCGGCAGGGCACCCTTTCCCGGCGGACTGAGAAAGGCCAAGGCCTCGGTGGGGCGCCCGGTGCGGGTCTGTACCGCCCGGCAGATCCTTCTGACCCCGTGGTCGTATTCCTGCACGTTGGGGAGGATCAGACTGGATCCCGCGCGGAGGAAATCCAGTACTCTCCGCGGGTCGATCCTTTTCGGCGCGAGGCCGGGCGCGTGCGCTTCGGCGTTCCACCCCACCGTGTACTCCGAGGCGTCGACGTTTCTGAAGTCGCCGGTGGAAATGTTTACGTGTTCCGCTGTCGTACGGCCGTCGCACAGGATGTCACGCACGCTCCGGAGATCGAAGAGGCGGGTCGCCTGCGCGCGTTCGACGAAAAGGCAGTCGTGCCCCCAACTGGAGGCGAGTTCCGCTTCGTCCGGCAGGGGGAGCGGCCAGTCCGAGGCGCGATCGGGCCGGTCCGGGATAGTGCTCAATTCCGCTTTCCTTCGCCGTGGTGTTCCGTGTCCGGTCGTGGAGGAAGGGGCTCCGGGGAGCGGGGGCCGCCTGCCGGGGGCGGGGGCCACCTCCGGCAGGCGTCCGCTCCGGTGGTCGGTCGGCGGCCTTGCCGGCCGCTGCCGCCGGTTCCTTACTCGGTCAGGCGCGCTTCCCGAGGCATGCGCCGCAGCCGCCGGTTATTTGCATTCCCTGGCGCAGTCGCTGTAGCAGGCAGCACCACTGCCTTCGGCGATGATGCCGAAGGGGGTGGCGCCGTCGGTCACCTCGGTCGCCGTGAGGTCGAAGAGGTCGTCGAACTCCACGTTGGTCAACACCTGGTCGTTCATGTTTCTCCCGTTCTCGGTGGGCACCGTGATCCGATGCCGCCCGCACGGCCGCGGGCGGCGGAGCACCGTGGTTCCGCGACGACCGACCGCTTGCTCTGCCGATCGTTCGTCACCGGTACGAGGGCAACGCTTCCAGGGGTGGCGTGGGTGTTCCTTGAACGAACCTTGAACGCGTGTGACAGCCGGGGCGCACGGGGTCGGAGCGCCACGCCGCCGGGGTCAGCCCGGGTTTCCCGGGCCCGGCGCCAGCCGCCGGACCACCACACCCAGGACCTGGTGCTCGGGGCAGGGGCCGTGGTCCCTGGAGTCGGAACTCGAGGCGTGGTCACCCAACAGGAAGACGTGCCCCGGCGGTACCGTCCCCGGGGCGCCCACCTCCGCCGGGTAGCGGGCGCCCGCCGTGGCGGGCACCCNATGTACCAACCCCGCCCCGTGAGCCTCCCGTCCAAGGGGACCGACGCGCGCCACCCCGTCTCGAAGTCGGGTTCCCCCACGACCGCGACGACCCCTTCGACCAGGCCCGCCGACCCTCGGCGGACCAGCACCCGGTCACCGGGGGAGAATGCCGGAAGCATGCTCTCCCCGTCGACGGCGACCACGACGTGGTCGCGGCGTATCCGCCGCACCGACACCACGCCGGCCGAGAGCACGCAGACCAGGACCATCACCACGGCGGCGGTCATACCGCCCCGCCCCGCGCGGTGCCCGCTGTCCGGGACACGGGGGGACCGGTGTCAGCGCCCCCGGTGTAGCTCTCCGCCTGGAGGGAGAACAGCCGGGCGTACTCTCCGCCCCGAGCCATGAGCTCCTCGTGTCCGCCCTGCTCGGTGATCCGGCCCTCCTGGAGGACCACGATCCGATCGGCGTCGCGCACCGTGCCCAGCCGGTGGGAGATCATCAGCGTCGCACTCCCGTCGCGCATGGCGCGCACCCGGTCGCGCACCTCCCGCTCGGCCTCGGGGTCCAGCCCCGAAGCGGGCTCGTCCAGGACGAGCAGGTCCCGACCCCGTCGCATCAGGGAGCGCGCGATGGCAAGGCGCTGCCACTGCCCGCCGGACAGGGTCGTCCCGGAGACGGAGGGGTCGCCCTCCGCCTCGAAATCATCGGCCACCTGGTAGAAGACACGGGACAGCATCGTGTCGTAGCCGTGTGGCAGCTCCGCGACGAACGAGTCCGCCCCCGCCTCGCGCGCCGCGTCGCGGATCCGGTCGGTGTCGTCGACGTGCTCCAGGGAACCGAGCGCGATGTTCTCCCGTACCGGGAGGTCGTAGGACATGTAGTCCTGGAAGACCGCGCTCATGCGCGCCCGCAGCCCGGCCACGTCCATCTCACGGATGTCGACCCCGTCCCAGAGCACCCGTCCGCGGGTCGGGTCGTACATCCGGCACAGGATCTTGACCAGGGTGCTCTTCCCTGCACCGTTGAGCCCGACCAACGCCAGTGAGCCCCCGGCCGGAACGGTCAGCGAGACACCTCTCAGGACCCACGGGCCGTCGTCGGTGTAGCGGAACCACACGTCCTCCAGCCGGATCGCGTCACTGAGCCGCGCGACGGGCCGCGGAGCGGCCGGAACGGGCAGGTCGGACGGAAGACCGACCACGTAGTCGTAGTGACCCATCAGCAGCAGGGACTGGTAAGCCAGTGTGAGGCCCATGACGATCTCGACCAGGGCGCCCTGGACCCCGGCCACGGCGGCGACGAACGCCGACACGTCACCGATGGAGAACTCGCCGCGCACCGCCGCTGACACCATCCACACCAGCCCGCCCGCGGAGACCAGGGCACCCAGGAGCGCCAAGGGAGCATGGGTGAGGACCACCCGGCGATCGACGGATTCGTCCGCTTGGTTGATCCGCAGGAGCTCCCCGCCCATCCGGGCGAGCAGGAACGAGCCCGTTCCGAACAGGCGGGTCTCCTTGTTCGCCGCCGGGGTCAGCATCAGCTCCTGGTAGAACATCTGGCGCCGCATGCGCGGACTCATCCGCCACAGCATTCCGGCTCGCTGGCGGTCGAGCAGCAACCGCACGAACAGCATCGGCAGGGCGGCCGCGACGGTGATCACGGTGATCACCGGACTGATGACCAGCAGGACACCGAGCAGACCCACCGCCGCCAGGACTCCTCGCGCGGTGCCGAACAGGGACCCGATGATCTCCTCGGGCGCGGTGCTCGCCGAGGCCTGGGCCAGTCGCAGCCGGTCCAGGAACGCGGGCTCCTCGAAGCGGCGCAGCCCCGCGATCCGGTTGACCGCGCCGTACAGGCGCTGCTGGATCAGGAGCGCAACGCCGCGCCGGACACGCGCCGACAGGTAGGTCGTCAGGTGTCCGTTCAGCGTGGTGAACAAGGTGAACAGGCCCAGGAGCAGGACCAGCACCAGCGGTTCGTCCACCGGAGGTCCGGTTGCGTCGGAGCCGGGATCCCCTGTCTGGAGGGTGTCCAACAGCCACTTGGTGACCAGCGCGACTCCGGCGGGCAGGAGGCCGGACACGACGGTCAGCGTCGCGTACGCGGTGAGCGACCAGGGGGCGGCCCGCCAGGAGATCTCCAGGGAGCGCGCGACCCGCGCGCACGCGGCGCGCGGGCCGAGGCGGTCCGCAGGGGAGTCAAGGGACATCACGCCCCCGCGAAGGCTGGTTCGAGGTCCTTGACCTCCACACTCGAACGAAGCACTGTGCCGTCGGCGTCGGCGAGCACGAAGGCGGGGACCCCGTGCAGCGCGAACGCCCGGCCGGCCTCCTCGTGGACGGCCTGCATGACGACGGTGGTGTGGCCCTCCACGACCGAGACGTAGCGCTCCGCCTCCCCCTCGTCGTCACCGATGAAGACGATCACCTGCTCTGGGGTCAGACCCGCGCGGCGGGCGAAGTCCACCAGGGGCTGGAGCTGGTGCTCGCACACGCCGCACCCGGTGTCGAAGAAGGCGTACACGGCCCGGTCGCCGCGTTGCCCCGCGGAGGAGACCGGGGCCCCGGTCACGGATTGTGCGGTGAAGTGCGGGACCGAAGCACCGGAGGGGACCTCGTCCAGGTCCGGTGTGCGGGGTGCGCTCCGACCGGGGCCCGCTGCCGTGCGCAGTCGGCGAACGATCGCCAGGGTCAGCATGAGGTTGAACAGGGTCAGGGCGGTCAGCAGCACGACCGCGGCGATGAGGATTCCCACCGTGTCCTCCAAGGTCTAGGTACGGGGCGACGGCGTGTTCGACGTGCCCGCGTGGAAGAGGTCGACGAGATCGTCGAAACAGAACGTCACCGCGGTGATCGCCGCAGCGGCCACCAGGGCCACGGCGATTCCGCCGGGTGACGAGGGCAGTTCGGCCCCGACCGCGAGCGCGCAGGCCAGCCCCGCGGCGGCGATACCGGTCAGGACGAGGTTGCGCCATACGTGCGGCCACCCGAGCGGGTTCGGGGACGCGCCGAAACAGGAGCAGGGGACGGCGTTGCCGGGCCGCGCGGAGTACAGGGCGAGCAGGGTAAACGCCGCGAACAGGACGGTGGCGGCGCCCAGCGCGGGTATCCGCGCCCACGCCCCGGCCAGCAGGGCCGCCCCGATCAGCAGTTCGGCGGCCGTGTGCGCGTACGCGGCGGCGGCCACGGGGAAGCGCCGCACGGGCAGGCGCTCGGCGAGGGCCGTCCAGGTCTCCTGCCCCGCTCCATCGAGGGCCTTGGCCAGTCCGGAGGCGAGGAACACGCCGGCGACCGTCGTCTGCAGGAGAAAAGTGGTGAGCGTGAGCAAGGGCCGCGTACCTACCGGATCGGATCGGTTGGGAGGCGGTGGCCCCGCCCGATTGCGGGGCCACCGGAAGAGGGCGGGTCAGCAGTTGCAGGTCCAGTGCTGCCACGGTCCGTAGGTCGTGCCGCCGGTCCCGTCACAGACCCGTCGGCGATCAGTCCCGAACCAGACGTGGCTGGCGCACTGGAAGGCGAAGCTGTTGCAGCGCGTCTGCCAGCCGCATCCGACCGGCATGGCCTGGGCCGTGGCCTTCGGCGCGAGACGCTCGACGATTCGGTCGCCGAGTCGGGCGAGGGGGGTGATCCTCATGGGTGACGACTCCTTCTTTTCCTCCGCGCGCTCCACGGCGGAGCGACGGAACCGGCGCGGGCGGTCACAGCCCGGTGCCGGGAGGAGGCCAACCTCGCAGCGGAAGCGTGTGCGTTCCTTGCCGATTCCTTGAACGCACGATGGCGCCACCAGCTGGCGCCTCCGCACGTCATCGGGGGGTCACGACGACGCGCGGAGCCTCTCCTCGGTCTCCCGTACCTGTTCCGTCCGGTGCTGCGCGCGGTAGAGGTCCAGGGCCTGCCGCCAGGCCTCGCGGGCGGACTCCGACTCACCGAGGGCATCGTGGGCCTCGGCGATGCCGCTGAGCGTGTTCGCCTCCTCGAAGGCGTCTTTCAGGGCCCGGTGCACCCGAAGCGCCTGACGGTAGTGCTCGACTGCCTCGGAGTGGCGGCCCGTGTGGGTGAAGATGTACCCCAGACTGTCCAGGGAGGCTGCCTCCCCCACCTTGTAGCCGAGTGCGCGCGAGGTCTCCAGGGCCTCCAGGCAGCAATCGCGGGCCCGTTCGTACCGGCCGAACCGTGCGAGGAACCAGCCCAGGTTGTTGAGCGCTCCGGACTCCCACATTGTTTGGCCGGCGCTCCGGTACAGCTCCAGAGATCGCTCCGCGGCCTCCATGCCTCTTTCGTCGTTGGTGAGGATCGCCGACAGCACGAAGGCCTGGTGCGTGTGAGCCTGGTTGAGCAGGTCTCCGGTCTCCTCGAAACTGGCAAGGGCGAGGGAGAGGTGGTCCAGTGCTTCCTTGCCGGGTTGTCCGGCCAGAAGCAGGGCGGAGGCCAGGCCCCGGTGCGCCATCGCCCGCATCGTCACGGCGTCCGGGCCCTTCAGATCGGTCGTGGAGTCGAGCCCGACGCGGCGGAACTCGATGAAGTCCTCGACCTGTCCGCGGCGGCGGACGTAGGAGTTGCTGTCCCAGCACAGTCGCCAGACCTGGCGATGCATGCCCAGCTCCGAGGCGAGCCGGATCACGGTGGGAAGCCAGGACCGTTCGACGGTGAGCCACGCCAGCGCCTCGGTGTCGTCCGTCAGCCGGGGGGTGAGCGGGTGTCCGTCGGACGGCCCTTCCGCCAGGGACGAGGGGATTTCGTGCGGGTTCAGGGCGCTGTTCGCGGCGGTGGTGGTGTGGACATAGAAGTCGACCAGTGAGCGCAGCGCTTCGCGGCGGTCCTCCTCCGACAGATCCTCTTCCGCCCGTTCTCTTCCATGCAGGCGGACGAGGTCGTGGAGTTCGTAGCGGCCGGGTGTCGGCTGTTGGACGAGGTGGGCCGTCTCCAGGGTGCGCAGCAGGGCCTTGGACCGGGGTGGTGCGAGTCCGGAGAGCGCCGCGATGGCGGTCAGCCCGATGTTCTGGCCGGGGAGCAGACTGAGCAGGTCGAGCAGGCGTGCCGCGGCCCCGGGTAGTGCCCGGTGGGAGGTGTCCAGGACGCCGCGCAGGGAGGTGTCCAGGTCTCCGGTGTCCAGGGCGTCCAGTCTTGTCTCGGCCTCTCGGAGTTCGGCCGCGAGTTCCGCGAGCGGCAGGTGCGGGTCACCGGCGGCGCGGGCGGCGGCGATGGCCAGGGCCAGGGGGAAGTGGTCGCAGCCGGTGATGATGGACTGCGCCGCATCCGGTTCGGCCGCCACCCGGCGTTCTCCGGCCCGGGCGGTGAGCAGTCGGTGTGCTTCGGCGGGGGTGAGCGGGCCCAGGGTGATGGAGCGGGCCCCTTCGGTGGCGATCAGGCCGTTGAGCCGGCGGCGGCTGGTGACCAGGACGACGCAGGAGGGGGAGCCGGGGATCAGGGGGCGTACCTGTTCGGCGTCACGGGCGTTGTCCAGCAGGATCAGCATCCGCTTGCCTGTCAGGAGGCTGCGGTAGAGGCCGATCTGAGCCTCGGTGCTGGTGGGGATGGCCTTGTTGTCCATACCGAGGGCGACGAGGAAGTCGTAGACCGTGGTCTGCGGTCTGGCGGCGGGGGTGCTGGGGGAAAAGCCGTGCAGGTTGACGTAGAGCTGGCCGTCGGGGAACCGGTGGAGGTTGTCGTGCGCCCATCGCAGGGCCAACGAGGTCTTGCCGACACCGCCGAGGCCGGAGACCACGGTGACCGGCGTGGATCCGGGTTCCCGCGCGGTGTCGAGTGCGGCGAGTTCCTTCCTGCGCCCGGCCAGTAGCGGCGGCGGGGCGGGGAGCTGGCTCGGCAGGGGTACGGGAGAGGGCCCCACCGCCGAGGACGACTGGACGGCGGAGACCACCGCCGAAGGGGCGTGCAGTGCCGGATCGGTGTTGAGGATCTTCAGGTGGAGGTCCCTGAGCTCGGCTCCGGGATCGGTGCCCAGCTCTTCGGAGAGCGCTCTGCGGGTGCGGTCGTAGTGCTCCAGCGCCTGTGCGGTGCGCCCCTCCCGGTACAGCGCGAGCATGAGCTGGCCGATCAGGCGCTCGTCGAGCGGGTGCAGCTGGGAGAGGGAGAGCAAGTCGCCCAGGCGTTCGGCCTGCCTGCCCCGGCGGAGCAGCAGGTCGTTGCGGTCCAGTTCCGCCCGGAAGCGCTCCTGGCGCAGGCTCTCCCTGAACTCGTTGACCCAGGGGCTGTCCAGGGCGCCGAAGGCGTCGGCTCGCCACAGGGAGAGCGCCTCCTCCAGGAGGGCGAGGGAGGGTTCCTCGGCCGGGGAGTCCCGTACCAGGGAGGTCAGCTGCCGAAAGCGGTACAGGTCGACCGTGCCGAGCGCGTCGTCGCTCAGGGAGAGGACATAGCCGCCCGGGCGCCGGTTGACCACCGCGTCGCCGCCGGCCGCGGACAGGGCGGTCCTCAGCCGGGAGACGTAGCTGTACAGCGAGGACCGGGCCCCGTCGGGCGGGTACTGCCCCCAGACCCGGTCGATGAGCCGGTCGACCGGCACCAGGATGTTGACGTCGGCCAACAACGCGATGAACACGGACTGCCGCCGCATGTGTCCCAGATCGACGGCACGCCCGTCGATCCGCGTCTCGATGTCGCCGAGTACGGAGATCTCGACCGTCAACACCACTCCCCGAATTGGAACGGAAGGGGACGACCCATACGCCTGGTACGCGGGAGCACAGCAGTACCTTAGATCCAAGGAGTGTACTCCCGGAAGATCGTTCCAAAGCCCGTTGCGGAAGGCACTATTTCAGCGGAGTTCTTGACGGGGGTTGATCGTGTTTCCCGGGTTCGTAGAGGGACGCGTACGTCCCTCTGGAAGCCTCCGATATGGGGTGCGGGCGAGGAGGCTCCATATCCTCGGGCTCCTGTGGCCGCTGGAGCCGACCGCGCCCATCGACCACACCACCCCACAGGCAGCCGGACCGTCCTGGGCACCGTGGTCGGAGTGGAACACCGCACCAGCCAGGGGCCCGCGCTCACGCCGGGCCGCCTCCAACGCGTCGCGGCGGAACTCCTTCGCTTATCTGTAGGCCCCACCAGGACATACTCCTTCCCTGGGCCTTGATTCGGTACCGATATGTCCACTGCCCGGGGAACGTCCGACGTCATTCGGGTCGGTGATGTCGGCACGGTTGGCCAAAGTCGTCACGGCCACCACATCGACTTCCGTGACGGCACCTTCCACAGCCCCGTGCTCGGCAAACAGGTCGATCACCCCGGCCATGACTCGACCAACAAGGAGGATCAATGGAGGGAACAAATCCAGGGGACCTTTGATCCGATCGGTCACCGGCCCTGGGCATGAGGAAACCCCAGGCCAGCCGGGGTGAACCCGTGCACTGGCCTGGGGTCGGTGACGCCATGTGGCTCGGGGTGTGCTCGGCGGTTCGGCTACCCGGCCCTCACCGGAGCCGGGCCTCGTAGCAGCGCGGCGGTGGCTT
>ANAW01000294.1:0-407 GCA_000340945.1 Nocardiopsis synnemataformans DSM 44143
ACGCAGGAGGTGACACATCAAGCGCGAACGCGGCCACAAGGCCCGCCTCTACCCCACCCAGGACCAACTCCGTGAGTTGGAAACCCAGGGCCACGCCGCTCGCGCCCTGTGGAATCTGCTCCACGCCTGGTGGACCATAACCTCGGAGAACCGGCGGGTGTCCCTCAAAGACGCCGACGCCGCCATCCGGCAGGCCCGCAAGGACATCCCCTGGCTCGCCGGCCTTCCCGCACAAGCAGCACAACAAGTCCTGAAGACCTACTTCCGGGTGTGGCAGAACTGCTGGGCGGGTAGGGCTGGGCCGCCCACCCTCAAGGCCCGCTCGCGCACCCGGATGTGTGTCGACGTCCCCCAGGGCCGGGACCTGTCCATCCACCGCCTCACCCGCCGTTGGGGGAGCGTGAGGA
>ANAW01000295.1:0-4498 GCA_000340945.1 Nocardiopsis synnemataformans DSM 44143
CCTGCGCACCGACGTCAAGGAATCGGCCCCGCACACCGGCCCGGGGGTGGGCATCGACCGGGGTGTGGCCAAGCCGCTCGCCCTGTCCGATGGCACCTTCCGTGAGCACGGGCCGTGGATCTCCCAGGGTGAGGCCGAGCGTCTGCGCGGGTTGGAGCGCAAAGCCGCCCGCCAACGGCGGCAGCGCACACCTGGACAGCCGTCTTCGAACCGGTTGCGGCGGACCTATGACCAGATCGCCGGGGTGCCCGCGAAAGCCAAGCGTCGCGCCCTGGACTGGCAGCACAAGGTCACGCACACCCTGGCCGAGGAGTTCGGTGTGGTGGGGGTCGAGGGCCTGCACATCACCGGGATGGTCCGCTCGGCCCGGGGCACGGTGGAAACCCCGGGCACCAACGTCAGGCAGAAGGCCGGGTTGAACCGCGCCATCGCCGGGCAGGCGTGGGGGCGCACCATCACGTTGTTGGAGTACAAGCTCGCGGACCGGGGCGGGCACCTGGTTCGGGTGCCCGCTCCCAACACCTCGCGGCGCTGCTCGCGGTGCCAGGCCATCACCGAGGGCAACCGCGAGTCCCAGAACCGGTTCGCCTGTAAGGCCCCCGGGTGCGGGCACACCGCGCACGCCGACACCAATGCCGCGCGCAACATCGAGCACCTGACCAAGCAGCAAGCGCCCCAGGACATGGTGGGTGCCAGGACGTGGAGCCCTCGCCGTCAGGCGGGCTTTGAAGCGTAGACCACCAGCGGCGGACGGGTACTGTTAGCTGGATTCTTCCGTCTTCAGGCGGAAGAGGATGTCAAGTTGTCCGTTGTCGTGCAACCACCGGACGGGAGCAGCATGAGGATCCTTGTCGTGGGAGCCGGAGCGGTCGGCGGCTACTTCGGAGCGCACCTGGTCCGGGCGGGCCGGGACGTGGACTTCCTCGTGCGCCCCGCCCGCGCCGCACTCCTGCGCGAGCACGGCCTGCGCGTGCGCGACGTGCGGGGACGGGTGGAGGCGGTGCCGGTCCGCGCGGTGACCGCCGACCAGGTGGGCCCCGGCTACGACCTGGTGATCGTGGCCGTCAAGTCGTACGGGTTCGACGACGCACTCAAGGACCTGTCCCCCGTCGTGGGCCCGCGGACCGCGGTGCTGCCCCTCCTCAACGGCATGCGCCACGTCGACGCCCTGGTCGAGCGCTTCGGCGCCGACCGGGTCTACGGCGGCGTCGCCATGGTGATGACGCGCCTGGGCGACCAGGGGGAGATCATCCAGGTCGGCACCATGGGCCAACTGGTCTACGGGCCGTTGGGCGAGCACCCCGTCGTCGCACCGCAGGACGTGCACGCCGCGCTGGACACCGGGGACCACACCGCCACCTCCGCCGCCGACATCCGCCAGGAGCTGTGGGACAAGTGGGTGTTCCTGGCGACCCTGGGCGCGTGCACCTGCCTGATGCGCGGCCCCATCGGCCGGGTCAACAGCGCGCCCGGCGGCCAGGAGTTCACCGCCGCGGTGTTCGCCGAGGCCATCGCCGTGGCCACCGCCTCCGGCCACCCGCCGGGCGAGGCGGCCCGAGGGAGGGCCGACGCGATCATCGCCAACACCACGGCCTCGACCACGACCTCCATGTACTGGGACCTGACCCACGGCAACCCGGTGGAGGCCGACCACATCGTCGGCGACCTGGTCGCCCGGGGAAGGGAGCTGGGCGTGCCCACGCCGCTGTTCTCGCTGGCTTACACGCACCTGAGCGTCTACGAGCAGGGACGCACGTAGAGTCCTAGTAGCACGGTGTTCCCAGCGGCACGGTGGCTCCCTGCGGCCCGGTCGCGGCCCGCCCCCGGCGCGGCTACCCTCGCAGCACGCCCCGCCGCACGGGCGGTCCGGCGCGCCGCCAGGATCGGAGTCCCATGCTTCCCCGTCGTCTCGTTCTGCTCCCCTGCGTGCTGCTGTTGTCCGCGTGCGGAGGCGCCCCGGATCCGGGGACGGGGACGGAGACGGAAACGGCCGCCCCCGAGGAGGTCCGGGAGTACGAGACGGCGCCCGTGCCCGAGGGGGAGGGCAGTGCCGTGCCCGACGACGTCAACGGTGACGGCTTCCCCGACCTCCTCTTCACGACCCGCTACGACCCGGACTCCGAGGCGGGGTTCCTCTCCCAGCGCCTGATGACCGTCCACGGCTCGCCCGAGGGCCCGGATCCGGCCACCCGCACCGTCTGGAGCCCGTACACGGTGCTCCCCGTCACCTCCCCCGGGACCGGGGGAGAGGGCACCCGGCCCGGCACGGCCGACCTGGACGGCGACGGCTTCGCCGACATCCCGGTCCTGGTCCACGCCGACGACGAACTGGGGCTCGGTATGGCCGCCAGCGGGCAGGGACCCAGGGCGATCGTGTGGGGCGGCCCCTCGGGCCCCGACCCCGACACCCCTCCCACTCCGATCACGCTCCTCACCGGGGAGGGGTGGCAGGACACCTTCACGGCCCTGGCGAACGGTGACTTCGACGGCGACGGCGCCCCCGACCTGGCCGTCGCCAAGGCGTCGGCGAACGGTGAGGCCTCGCGCCTCATGGTCATGTACGGTCCCTTCGACCGGGACGGCGCTCCGGCGCGCAGCGCACAGCGGACGGTGAACGCACAGGTCGGCGGCCTCGTCGCCGAACCCCCCACCTCCGACGGCGGCACGTCACGTCTGCTGTTCCAGCACGGCGACGACGGAGGGCAGTCCGAGAACACACTGCTGCTGACCGGCCCCGGCGATCCCGCGCGGTGGGAGTCGGTGGAGCTGACCTCCGGTTCGCTGGCCGCCTTCGGCGACCTGAACGGCGACGGGGAGGGCGACCTCGCCCTGGGTGACAGCGGCAGCCGCAACGACGAACCGGGGTACAGGACGGAGCCGCCCGAGGTCGACCAACGGGTGAACGTCTACCTCGGTCCCCTCAACGCGGAGGCGGCCGACCCCCTCACCGCGGACCTGCCCACCGGTGAGCCCTCCCCCGGCTACGGCGCCAGCCGCGCCATGGCCATGTGCGACCTGGACGGCGACGGCACCGACGTCCTCGCGGTCAGCCGCGACGGCCACGGCGTCGACCTGCTGCGCCACACCGGCGACGGGATCGAGGTGGACGGCGCGGAGCCGCTGGTCCGCCGGGGCCCCGAGGACGGCCCCCTCGCCGCCGGAGACGCGGCCGGGCGGGTGGCCGGCCTCTTCTCCTGCGCGGACTACGACGCGGACGGTGCCGACGAACTCGCCCTGGCCCACGACCTCGAAGGCACCCGGGACACGCCCGTGCGCTGGTGGATCACCAACGGCCTGGGCGAGGACGAGGCCTCCTTCGACAGCGCCGCGTTCTAGGGAGTGTTCCGGGCCCGGGAGCGGCGCACGAAGCCGTTGCGAAGCGGAACCGAAGCCGGTTCGAAGCGGACCGTGTCACAGTCCTTCCCGGCGTCCGCACGGAGCGGGTGCCGGCACCTAGGACGGAAGACTCCCCCATGTTCAAGAAGTTCCGGACCGCCGCCCTGCTCACGGCGGCCCTGGCCACCGCCTCGCTGGCACTGGCCTCACCGGCGTCGGCCGCGGCTCCCGTGGCGGACTACAACGGCGTCTGCGGCAGCGGCTACGGCGTCGTCGGCCACACCAACATCGGCTCCAAGGGCACCCTCTTCCTGACCTACAACAACTCCAACGGCTACAACTGCGCGGTGACCGTGCGGGCCGACCCCGGCGCGGCCGTGGAGATGACGGTCGGCCTCAAGCGCACCAGCGACCCCGCCAGCCAGGCGCAGGTGGACAGCGGCTACTACACGACCTACGCCGGTCCGGTCTACCGCAGCGCGGCTGGTTCGTGCGTGGACTGGTTCGGCAACATCAGCGGCACCAACGTGAACAACAACGAGACCAACTGCGGCTGACCCCCCTCGCGCCGCGACCGGCGGCGCGCCGACGCACGACTGGGAGCACCATGAGCAACCTCCTGAAGAAGGCCGCCACCCTCGCCGCGGCCGCCGGGATCGCCGCGGCGGGTCTGATGGCCACCGCCGCGCCCGCCTCCGCCGCCTCCTACAACGGGGCGTGCGGGTCCGGCTACGGGGTCGTCAACAAGGTCGAGTTCCCCGACAACCGGGGGACGACCTTCCTGACCTACAACAACTCCAACGGCTACAACTGCGTGGTCACCGTGCGCACGAACCCGGGAGCGGCCGCGCCGATGGAGGCGTTCGTCCGGGTCTCGGGCACGTCGTCGTGGAAGCGGGACAGCGGCGACTACACGACCTACGCCGGTCCCGTCTACGTGTCGGCCGCGGGCGAGTGCGTCGACTGGGGCGGCACGATCGGCACGATCACGAGGACCGTCCCCCGCACCAACTGCGGCTGACCCCGCTCCGCGTCCCACCACCCCCGGCTCCACAAACCCCTCAACCCGTGATCGGACATGACATGAAGAAGCTCGTGAAGAGGGCCGCGGCCGTCGTCGCCGCCGCCGGTATCGGCCTGGGCGGTCTGCTCGTCAGCGCCT
>ANAW01000296.1:0-28099 GCA_000340945.1 Nocardiopsis synnemataformans DSM 44143
CCGGGTACGGCGTCGTCAACCAGGACAACATCGGCAGCAAGGGCACGGTCTTCCTGACCTACAACAGCTCCAACGGCTACAACTGCGTCGTGGCCAAGCGCAACAACCCCGGCTCGGCCGTGCTGATCGAGGCGGGCCTGTCGATCAGCCCGGCCGGAAGCCACTGGGACGTCTTCGACGGCGGCTACTACACCACCTACGCCGGTCCGATCTACCTGAACGCGGCGGGCAGGTGCGTGGACTGGATGGGCCGCATCACCGGCACCGAGGGCGGCGACCGCGGCACCAACTGCGGCTGACCGGTCCGCTTCCGGGCGGCCCCGGCCGGTTCTCACCGGGGCCGCCCGACCCCTGCCCTTCTTCGCATGTTTTGCGCCCATTAGTGAAACAAGTCCTCAATGGACCGAAACCCAAAGCCCTAGGTCACCTCAGAGCCGCCCCGGACACTCTCCGCGCTCCTCCCCCACGCAGGTGGACTGTGCGCCGACGAGTGTCGTATGCTCCGCGACGTTGCGCAGCGGAGTACTCATCGTGCGTCAGGGAGTTCATGAGTGGAGACCGATCTGTCAGGGATTCGGTACCGAATGCTCGGTTCTGTCGAGGTGCGCTCCGGAGGACGTCCGGTCAGCGCGGGAGGGCCCAAGAGGCGTACCGTCCTGGCCGCCCTCCTCCTGCAGCCCGACACCGTCGTCTCCGACAACCGGCTCATCGACCTGGTCTGGGGCGAACGCCCGCCGCGCAGCGCGCGGTCCCAGCTCCAGGCGCACGTGCACGGACTCCGTAAGATCCTGGACGCGGACACGATCGTCCGGAGCACCTGCGGCTACCGGATGACCGTGGCGGCCGGGGCCACGGACAGCGGCGTGTTCGAACGGCTCCTGGTGCGCGCGCACTCCGAGCGCGCCGCCGACCGCCCCGCCGAGGCGGTCCGGACCCTGCGCACCGCGCTGTCGCTGTGGACGGGTCCGGCTCTGGGGGGTGTCACACCGGCGCTCGCCGCCCACGCGCGCCCGGCCCTGGAGGAGAGGCGGCTGCACGCCCTGGTGGAGCTGTACGGCGCCGAGATCGACCTCGGCCGCGGGGCCGCCGCCGTCCCCGAACTGCTCTCGCTGTGCGCGGAGCACCCGACCCACGAACGCTTCACGGGCCTGCTGATGTCGGCACTGCACGCCTGCGGACGCACCGGTGAGGCGCTGGAGGTCTACGCGGCGCTGCGCGAGAGGCTGGCCGGAGAACTGGGCACCGACCCCGGCGCCCGGCTCCGGCAGCTGCACCTGGACCTGCTCACGGCCGAGCCGGACGGCGGGTGCGCGCGCGGTGCGTCCGGCGTCCGCCGGGTCCGCCCCGCCGAGCTGCCCTACGGGGTCGGTGAGTTCGTCGGCCGCTCGGCGGAGCTGTCCGTGCTCGACCGGGCGCTGGACGACGACCGGAAGGCCGACCACTGGCCCGCGGTGTTCCTCCTCACCGGGGTCTCCGGCGTCGGCAAGACCGCGCTGGCCCTGCACTGGAGCCACACCGTCCGGGACCACTTCCACGACGGCCAGCTCTACGTGGACCTGCGCGGGTCCGCATCCGGGGAGGAGCCCACCCGGCCCGACGAGGCGCTGCGCCAGCTGCTGCGCGGCCTGGGCGCGGACCCCCGGGGCCTGCCGACCGGCGCCGGCGAGCTCGCCAAGCTCTTCCGGTCGGTGACGGCCGACCAGCGCCTGCTGTTCCTGTTCGACGACGCCGCCTCGGCCGAACAGCTCGCTCCCCTGCTGCCCACCGGCCGGGGCAGCGTGGTGCTGATCACCAGTCGGCACCCGCTGACGGGGCTGGTCGCGCTGTTCGGCGCCCGTCCCCTGCCGCTCGACGTGCTGTCGGAGGAGTCCTCGGTCGAATTGTTCCTGTCCGTGGCAGGGATGTGGACCCGGGCCGCGGAGCTGGCGCTGGTCACCCGGATCGCCGACCGCTGCGGGCGGCTGCCGCTGACCCTGAGGCTGGGCGGNCCCTCGCCGCCGGCACCTCCGCGGTGGACCTGCCCTGGTCCGACGTCGTGGCCGGCCCCGTCCCGGAGCCGTCCGCCGGACCGCCGCTGGCGCTGACCCCCTCGGATCCGGCCTCCGGCTGAGGGCGCCCGCCCCCTCCCGGGCGGAGGGGACGGGCCCCGGGTCAGAGCAGGGCGCGCAGGCTCTCGCCGACCGGGGTGGTCGGGCGGCCGATGAGGCGGGACAGCTCGCCGGTGGTGGCGGACAGCTCGCCGTCGCGCGTGTTGGCGTCCAGGGCGGCCACGAAGCGCGCGGTGTCCTCGTCCAGCCCGGCCCCGGTCAGGGCCGCCACGTGCTCCTCCGTGGTCAGGTCGCGGTAGACGACCTCGCGGCCGAGCACTTCGCCCAGGGTCGCGGCGAGGTCGTCGTAGGTCCAGGCGGTGTCGCCGGAGAGCTCGTGGACGGCGCCCGCGTGCGCCGCCGGGTCGCGCAGCACGACGGAGGCGGCCTCGGCCAGGTCCCGGCGCGAGGCACTGGCGGTACGGCCCCGCCCCGCGCTGCCGACGAAGGCGCCGGTGGCGCGCGCCTGCTCCAGCTGCTGCGCGAAGTTCTCGTTGTACCAGCCGTTGCGCAGGATCGTGTACGCCAGGCCGGAGGCGGTGAGGATCTCCTCGGTGGCCTTGTGCTCGGGGGCCAGGACCAGCGTGGTGTCGGCGGCTCTGGGCGCGCTGGTGTAGACGAGGTGTCCGACGCCGACCTCCGCGGCGGCCTCGATCACGGCGCCGTGCTGGCGCACCCGCTCGCCGAGCGCGGTGCCCGAGACCAGCAGGAGGGTGTCGGCTCCCTTGAAGGCCTCCCCGAGCGAGGCTGGGTCGTCGAAGTCCGCGCGGGCGGTGCGCACGCCCCGGACGGCGAGGCCGGTCAGCCCGGCGGTGTCGCGCGCGGTGGCGGTGATCCGCTCCGCCGGAACGCCCCTGTCCAGGAGGTCCTCGACGACGAGGCGGCCGAGGTGGCCGGTGGCACCGGTGATGACGACGGACATGGGAGTTTCCCTTCGTTGCGGCCGGGCGTTCCGGCCGTCCACGCGTCCCAACCCTCCCGCTCACCGGCACATTCCAAAAGTTGGGTACCCACCTTTTGGTAAGTTGGTTCCATGAGCGTGCCATCCGGTTCCCCGCCCCCTCTCCGCGGGCGGGTACTGTCCGCCGACTGCCCCTCCCGACGGCTGCTGGCCGGTATCACCAGCAAGTGGGGGGTCCTCGTGCTGGTCGCCCTGTCCGGCGGGCCGCTGCGCTGGAGCGAGCTGCTGCGCACGATCGGCGGGATCAGCGAGAAGATGCTCGCCCAGACCCTGCGCGGCTTCGAGGCGGACGGCCTGGTGCTGCGCGACGCCAGACCGGTGGTGCCGCCCTACGTGGGGTACCGCCTCACCGGGGACGGCCGCGAGGTCACCGACCTGCTGCTGCCGATGGTGGAGTGGGCGCAGGACCACGTCGGCGACGGTCGGACCCCGTCCGCCGAACGGGACGGAGGCGGCGGGCGCGGCCCCGACCGGGCCGAGGGCTCCGCGAGGCCGCGCCCGTAGTGGGTCCGCCCGTGTCCGGCCCCGTTCGACCGCGCCCGCCGTAACGTCCGTCCTCGGCAGGGCCCGCGAGGCCGCGCCAGCGGTAGGCCCGCCCGCGCCCGGGCCCCGCTCAGCGCTGGGCGGCGGGCCGGACGATGATCTCGTTGACGTCCACGTCCGCGGGCTGGCCGAGGGCGAACGCGATCGCCCGGGCGATCGCGTCGGCGGACAGCGCGTTCCTGCGGTAGGTGCGCATCGCCTCCTGTGCGCCCGGGTCGGTGATGTGGTCCGCCAGCTCGCTCTCGACCACGCCCGGGGAGACCGTGGTCACCCTGATGCCCGGGTCGAGTTCGAGCCGCAGCCCCTCGGTGATCGCCCAGGCGGCGAACTTGGTCCCCGAGTACACCGCCGACGTGGGCACGACCTCGTGCGCGCCGATCGAGGCGACGGTCACGAAGTGCCCCGAGCCCTGGCGCTGGAAGTGCGGGAGCGCCGCGGCCACACCGTGCAGCAGCCCCTTGACGTTGACGTCGACCATCCGGTCCCACTCGTCCACCAGCAGCGCGTCCATCCGGGACAGCGGCATGACACCGGCGTTGTTGACGAGGGCGTCCACGCGCCCCTGTTCGCGCACGGTGGCGTCGAGCGCCTCCCGGACGCTGCCGGGGTCGGTGACGTCGAGGCTCCGGTGCTCGGCGCTGCCTCCGGAGTCGCGGATGTCCCGGACGAGTGAGCGCAGGCGCTCCTCCCGCCTCGCCCCGAGCACCACGTGGTGTCCCTCGGCGGCGAGGCGCCGCGCCGTGGCCTCGCCGATCCCGCTGCTGGCCCCCGTCACGACGATCACCTTGCGGGCCGTCTCCCGCTCCTGGCCGCTCGTGCCCGTCATCTGGTCGTTCATGGCCGTCCTCCTCCTGGGTCGACTGGACGCTTCCCAGTCTGGGCGGGCCGCCGCGGGCCAGGAAGACCGCGGTGTTCCTGGGTGGAGCGCACCCAGGAACACCGGGCCGCGAAGCCCTACCCTGGTCGTCATGGACTCCCCATCACTGGGCGACTACCTCCGGAGCGCACGCGCGCGGCTCACACCGCGTTCGGTGGGCCTGCCCGTCCACGGACACCGCCGCGTCGCCGGGCTGCGGCGCGAGGAGGTGGCGCTGCTGGCCGGAATGAGCGCCGACTACTACACACGGCTGGAACAGGGCCGCGAGACCCGGCCCTCACCGCAGATCCTCGACGCGCTCGGACAGGCCCTGCACCTGGACGGCGACGGCCGCCTGCACCTGTACCGGCTCGCCGGGCTGGTTCCGCGGCCGGAGGCGCCCGCCCCCGCGGAGCGCGCCGACCCCTCGCTCCTGGGCCTCATGGACGCCTGGCACGACACCCCGGCGCTGGTCCTGGGCCGCGCCTACGACGTGCTGGCCTGCAACCCCCTGGCCGAGCGGCTCTTCCAGGGCTTCCCCTTCTCGCGGAACCTGGTGAGGGTGGTGTTCCTGGACCCCGCGTCCCGGGCGTTCTACCCCGACTGGCCGGCCGTCGCCGCGAACACGGTGGAGGGCCTGCGCCTGGCCGAGGGCGCCTGGCCCGACCACCCCCGCGTCCGCGAGGTCGTCGGGGAACTGGAGGCGGAGAGCCCCGACTTCGCGCGGCTGTGGGGGCGCAACGGCGTGCGCGGCAAGAGGCTGGAGACCAAGCGCTTCGCCCACCCGGAGGTGGGCCCGCTGGAGCTGAGCCTGCACGCCTTCGACGTGCGGTCGGCGCCGGGACAGGAGCTGGTGGTCTACCACGCCGAACCGGGCTCGCCCAGCGCGCAGTCGCTGTCCCTGCTGGGCACGCTGGCGGCCGACGCGGTACGGCCCCGGACGTCGTAGCCGAAAGGCCGGGAGGGGCGACCGTGCGCGGGGAGGCGCGAAGCCGGGAGGGGCGCCGGGGAGCCGGTCCGTGAAGACCGGTCCCCCGACGCCCCTCCCGCGTGTCCGCGGCCCTCGCGGACCCCCGCGGCGTCCTAGGTCGTGTTCCTTGGACCATTTCGGTCCCGCCCGTCGCCCTCCACCACCCTCAACGGAGAGCCTGCGGCTCCAGCTTTACCGCGGGCACCGGACTGCCTCTCGCTGCGCCGATTTCGCTCGAAAAGCCAACCAGGCTGACCCGCGCGAACCGTCTTGCGAGAGATTGCCCGGACGGCCGCTCGCTGATCCGAAAGCCTCCGCGGAACACTCCCTAGTGGGCCGAGGTGGGAGCGCCCTCCGGGGCGGCCTGCGAGCGCCGCACGAGGAAGGTGAGAGCGAAGGCCACGACGGAGACCACCGCGCCGACCAGGAAGGCCGCGTGGACACCGCCCGCCTGGGCGTTGACCTCGGTGAGCCCGTCGGTGAGCAGGCCCGCCGACGTGGCGGACATGATCGCGACGAAGATCGCCGTACCGGCCGCGCCCGCGACCTGCTGCACGGTGCCGACAACGGCGCTGCCGTGCGAGTACAGCTCGGGCCGCAGCGACCCCAGCGCGCCGGTGAGCAGCGGGGTGAACATGAGGCCGAGGCCGACGCTGAGCGTCATGTGGGCGGCGATGACGAAGCCGACCGGCGTCTGGGCGTCGAGCAGGGTCATGCCCCACAGCACCAGGGACACCAGCGCTGAGCCCGGGATGACCAGGGGGCGCGGGCCGACGCGGTCGTAGAGGCGGCCGACCACCGGGGCGAGCAGACCCATGACCAGACCGCCGGGCAGCAGGGACAGGCCGGTGACGAGCGTGTCGTGGCCCAGGACGTTCTGCATGTAGACCGGCAGCAGGATGAGGGTGCCGAACAGGGCCATGAAGCTGATCACGACCAGGCCGATCGAGACGCAGAACTGCCTGGAGCGGAACACCCGCAGGTCCAGCAGGGCGCGGTCGCGGCGCTGGAGGCGCAGCTGGCGCCACACGAACAGCACCAGCGCGACGGCGCCGACCCCGATCGAGGCGAAGGGCGGGACCACGGCGGCGGCCGCGCCCTCACCCAGGCCGGAGAAGCCGTAGACGAGCCCGCCGAAGGCCACCGCCGACACCAGGAGCGAGAGGACGTCGATGCTGGCGGTGCGCGGCTCGGTGACGTTGCGGATGAAGAGGGCGCCCAGGACCAGGCCCAGGATGGCGATGGGCAGGACGAGCCCGAACATCCACCGCCAGTCGAGCACGCTGAGGATGAGGCCCGCCAGGGTCGGGCCGACGGCGGGCGCGACCGACATGACGATGGAGATGTTGCCCATGGTGCGGCCGCGTCGGTCCGAGGGGACCAGGTTCAGCACGGTGGTCATGAGCAGCGGCATCATGATCGCCGTTCCGGCCGCCTGGACCACGCGGCCCACCAGCAGGAAGGCGAAGCCGGGGGCGAGGAAGCACAGCAGCGTGCCGACGCTGAACAGCGTCATCGCGGTGATGAACACCTGGCGCACGTGGAAGCGCTGGAGCAGGAACCCGGTCGCAGGGATCACCACGGCCATCACGAGCATGAAGGCCGAGGTCAGCCACTGTCCGGTGGAGACGGAGATGCCGAGGTCCCGGTTGAGCGCGGGCAGCGCCACGCCCATGATCGTCTCGTTCAGGATCACCACGAAGGCCGAGACCAGGAGCAGCGGGATGATGAGGCGCCCCGCCCGCGCGCTCTTGTCGTCTTGCGGTGGGGCCGAAGCGGTCTCGGCCGTGGATGGAGTGGGCTGCCCGGTCACAGATGTCCTCAGATTGTGGTGTTCGAAAGGGTTCGTCCGGGGGTTCGCGGAACCTCCCCAGAGCTACCCCAACGCTCCAGACCATCCGCCCGTTCCCGGAACAGCGGTGTGTTCTGGACCATAACCGCGCCATCCTCGCAGCAAACCCGCCGCGGGCGCCCCCGTACCGGTTCCGAGTGCGTGGCAGGCGGGGTGTGACCGGTGAGGACGCCGGATTCGACCCGACCGTAAACGGAGTGTGACCGGAGCGGACGCCGGGCCCGGTCCGACGTCAGGAGGAGTGGAACCGGGACGGGCGCCGGGAGCGGCCGAGCGGTAGGCGGAGCGGAACCGGGACGGGCGGCCCTCAGTCGCGCGCGGAGCCGTCAGCGGGCAGCCCCCGGCAGGCGGTGCGCGCCAGTGCGAGCGCGCAGGCGTCCTCCACGACGCCGCCGATCCAGGCCGGGCGGCCCGTACCGCTCCAGTACTGCCGCCACCCCACCCCCGCCAGGGTGCCGACCGGTGCGGCCGCGGCGGCGAGGACGGTGGCGAGAACGGGCGACGTGCCCGCCCCCCGGGCCAGCAGGGCGCCGCCGGTGCCCGCGCTCACCACCCTGGCCGTCAGGCTCGGCGCTGCGGTGCGGCTGGGGATGCCGGGGATCTTGTCCCCGGAGAACTCCCCGAGCGCGGCCAGCACCAGGAGCGCGCGCTTGCCCTTCCCCGCGGAGTGCCACAGCGGCGCGCCCCCGAGCGTGCTCCGCGACCCGGCGGCCAGCCCCAGCAGCAGCGCGCGGGCCGCGCCCGATGATGCGCCCATGTCCGTGTCCCTTCGTACGTCGGCCGCCGCACGCGGCCGGGTGCTATCCCGGCTATCCCGTTCGGCACCCGCGAAACCTCGCGGGGGCGGGGCCCGGGGGTGCCCACGGCCTCCGGGGACGCCGGACCGGCCGGGCCTCCGGGGTGACCTCGGACGACGGTGGCGCGGGCGCGTGCGCGTCCTCTGAAAAACCGTTCGGGGACGCTGACCGGAAACGTTGACGGTGTGGCGTGTGGGGTTCCCGCTCCGGTGGTCTTCCGGTCCCCGGCGGTGGTTTCGGCGCGGGGGCGGGGCCCAGGTCAGCCGGACCGTCCCGGCGGGGCGCGCCCTGGCGGGTGGCGGCCGGGGCCTCGGTGACCCCCTGGCGGGACCGTCCCGGTGGGCGCGTTCCGGTGGGCGCGTTTCGGTGAGCCCCGCGGCCACCGCACACGGCGGCCGTCCCCGAGCAGCCCCGCTGTCCGCTGTCCGCTGACGACTGTCCACGGCTGCTGCCGACAGTCGTCAGCCGACGGCTTCGGACCGAGGAGACCTAGGGTGTGGGCATGCCCCTCCCCTCCCCCGCGACCGATCCCGACGACGCCCTCCTGGACGCGCTCGTGCGCGCGGCGTTCGGCGACGGCGCCCGCGTGCGCGAACGCGCGGTGCTCACCGGCGGCACCTACAACTCCGTGCATCGCGTGGTCCTGACCGACGGCCGCCGGTCGGTGCTCAAGCTCGCGCCCCCTTCCGACCGGCCCCGCCTCACCTACGAACACGGCATCACGGCCACCGAGGCCATGGTCTGCGAGCGGACCCGAGCCGTGTGCGGCCCGCTCGTGCCCGAGGTGCTGCACCTGGGCACCGTCCCCGGGGACCCGGGCCGCGCGTACCTGTTTCTGAGCCACCTGCCCGGGATCCCCCTGGACGGGGTCCGCTCCGACCTGGCGCCGGAGCGGTCCGCCCGGGTCCGCCGGGAGCTGGGACGGGCCGTGGCGGCGCTGCACACCGTCACCGGGAGCGGGTTCGGCTACCCGGGGCGGGACGGACTGCGCGCGCCCACCTGGCCGGAGGCCTTCGGCGCGATGGCGGAGGCGGTGGTGGCCGACGCCGACCGGTTCTCGGTCGCGCTGCCCGGCGGCGGCGCGCGGATCCTGCGGCTGGTCTCGGCCAACCTCGCGCACCTGGCCCCGGTGCGCACGCCGGTGCTCGTCCACTTCGACCTGTGGGACGGCAACGTCCTGCTCACCGGGACCGGCGACGATGGGGGCGCGCCCCGCCTCAGCGGGATCGTGGACGCCGAGCGCGCCTTCTGGGGCGACCCGGCGGCCGAACTGGTGTCCCTGGCGCTCTTCGGCGACGTCCGCGACGACACCGCGCTCCTGGCGGGCTACCGCGAGGCCGGGGGCCGCGTCGACTTCACCCCCGGGCTGCTGCGCAGGCTCGCCCTGTACCGGGTCTACCTGCACCTGATCATGTTCACCGAACTCACCCCGCGCGGGCACGCCCCGGACGGGGCGGCCCGGGCCCGCGCGTTCCTGGCCGGGCACCTGGAGGCCGACCTGGCCCGGCTGGCCGAGCCGCTGGACTGAACCGGTCCCCGGCCCGGGGCCGGACCGACGAAGGGAAGCGGCTCCCGGTCCGGCGGACGGGACCGCTGTCCCGGAACCGACGGACCGGCCTCCGAAAGCGGTCAGCGGGCCCCGGGCGCCTGCGGCTCCCCGAGCCCGGCCTCACGGCGGGCGCGGCGGCCCACCGACTCCACCGCCCGCAGGGCGTCGCGCACGTCCCGGGCCGAGGGCGTGAACGCCAGGTTGTGGATGGTCTCCTCCGGCGCGGTCGCCGCGGCCACGACCCGATCGAGCACCTCGTCGTCCGCGTCGCCCAGCCCCGCCTCGGTCAGGGTGGTCGGCAGGCCCGCACGCGCCGTGAACCGCGCGAACCCGTCCACCTCCGCGGCCGGGGCGCCCTCCAGCAGCAGCTGGGTGAGCGAGCCGATGTTGACCTTCTCCCCGTGGGCGAGGTGGTGCGTCTCGTCCACCGCCGTCAGCCCGTCGTGCACCGCGTGCGCGGCGGCCAGCCCGCCCGACTCGAAGCCCAGGCCGGACAGCAGCGTGGTGGCCTCCACGACGGCCTCCACGTCCGGGGTCACCAGGCCGCGGTCCACCGCCTCCAGCGCGGGCGGGGACGACTCCCACAGGATGTCCCAGGACAGGCGCGCCAGGGTCGTGCCCGCACGGGTCGGCAGGCCCTCCACCATGTTCGTGCTGTGCGCCCGCTGCACCGCGCGCGCCTCGATCCAGGTGGCGAGGGCGTCGCCGACCCCCGCGGCCAGGAACCGGGTGGGCGCCTCGGCGACGAACTGCGTGTCGACCACCACCAGCGCCGGGTTGCGGTCGTAGAAGCGGTAGGACTCGAACGCCCCGGACTCGGTGTAGACCACCGACAGCGCCGACGTGGGCGCGTCCGTCGAGGCCACCGTGGCCGCGCTGACCCACGGGACCCCCGTGTCGTCCCCCGCGGCCTTGGCGGTGTCGATCGCGGCCCCGCCGCCCAGGCCGATGACCACGTCGTGGCTCCCGTCCCGGATCGTCCCGGAGACGCGTTCGGCCTCGGCCCTGGTCGGAACGCCGCCGAAGCGCTCGAAGACCAGGGGCAGGTCCGCCTCGCGGAAGGAGCCGGTGAGGACGTCCTCGGTCAGCCCGCGGACGACGTCGTCGACCAGGACGAGCGGGCGGGAGCCGTGGTCGGAGACGAGCGGGCCCAGCCGGGCCAGGGCGCCCCGCCCCTGGACGTAGCGTCCCGGCGAGGCGAAGACGCGCGGCCGGGTCCCGTGGGTGTGCTCTGCCATGGGGTGGAACCTCCTCGTCGGTGGATTGCCCTCCCCCTCCCCGCTGGCCGTGCACCGACCTGCCCAAACGTGCTGTGGCGAGGCATGGGCCACTCTTGGGCGCGAGGAGGGGCGGGCCCCGCCCCCACAGGTCCGCGCGCGGCGCGTACACGCCCTCCCCCCTCGTTCCCCGGCACAGCGAACGGGGCCGCCTCCGAGGAGACGGCCCCGTCGTGTGTTCGGGGAGGGCTAGGGCTAGCGCGGCAGGCGCCCGGCCAGCCAGGCCTCCACCTCGGCGGAGGAGCGCGGCAGACCGGCCGACATGACCGTGCGGCCCTCCTCGGTGACCAGCACGTCGTCCTCGATGCGCACGCCGATGCCGCGCAGCTCCTCGGGGACGGTCAGGTCGTCGGGCTGGAAGTACAGGCCCGGCTCGACGGTGAGCACCATGCCCGGCTCCAGGTCCCCGTACAGGTGGACCTCCTGGCGCGAGACCGCGCAGTCGTGCACGTCCATGCCCAGCATGTGACCGGTGCCGTGCAGGGTGTACCGGCGCTGGAGGCCCAGTTCCAGGACGCGCTCGACCGGGCCCTCCAGCAGGCCCCACTCGACGAGGCCCTCGGCCAGCACCCGCTGGGACGCCTCGTGGAAGGCCACGAACGGCCTGCCCGGGGCGACGGCGGCGATCCCGGCCTCCTGGGCGGCGTACACCAGGTCGTAGACGCGCCGCTGCACGTCGGTGAAGGTGCCCGACACCGGCATGGTGCGGGTGACGTCGGCGGTGTAGAGCGTGGTGGTCTCCACGCCCGCGTCCAGCAGCAGCAGGTCGCCCTCGCGCACCGGGCCGTCGTTGCGGGTCCAGTGCAGGGTGGTGGCGTTGGCGCCGGAGGCCGCGATGGTGCCGTAGCCGACGTCGTTCCCCTCCACCCGGGCGCGGAGGAAGAACGTGCCCTCGATGAACCGCTCGGAGGTGTCCTTGGCCTGCGGCAGCGCCTTGACGACGTCGCCGAAGCCGCGCACGGTGGCGTCCACGGCCAGCTGGAGCTGCGCGACCTCCCACTCGTCCTTGACCAGGCGGTGGTCGGCCAGCGTGACGGAGAGGTCCTCGTCGAGCTGGGCGTACTTGGCGCGGGCCTCCTCGTCGGCGTCGGCGCGCAGCCCGTCGACGATCGCGTCGAGCTCGGCGTCGTGGCCGCGCACGATGCGGGTGGTCGCGCCGCCCGCGCGCAGCGCGCCGGACAGCGTGGTCACGTCGGCGGTGGCCACGCCCAGCAGGTCGGCGGCCTCGGAGAGGCTGTTGCGGCGGCCGGTCCACAGCTCGCCGTAGCCGCCCAGCCAGAACTCGCCGTTCTCGCGGTTGGAGCGGGGCTTGAGGTAGAGGACCACGTCGTGCCCGCCCTCGGCGCGGGGCGTGAACACCAGGCAGCCGCCGTCGGAGGTGTCGCCGGTGAGGTAGGCGTAGTCGGTGGCCGCCCGGAACGGGTACTCGGTGTCGTTGGAGCGGGTGAGCAGCTGCCCGGCCGGGACGACCAGGCGGTCCCCGGGGAAGGCCGCGCTGAGCGCGGCGCGGCGGCGGGCGGTGTGCCCGGCCTGCTCGACGGGCTCCAGGTCGCGCCGCTCGGTGTCGGCCCACCCGGTGCTCATCCACGCGGCGAGCTCGTCGGAGACCGACTGCGCCTGCCCGTTCTTGCGGGGACTGAACACGGGGGCGTTCGTCTCGTCCTGGGGGCGCTGCTGCTCGCTCACGTCGTGCGTCTCCTCGTCGGATTCGGCGTAGTGGCCGCTTGTGGCGGCCCTGGCCACCCATCGTACGGTGAGGCCCCGAGGCGCGGCCGTCCCGCGGACATACCGGAAGCCATAACGCGCCGGGCCGCGCCGGCCGCGGCACGGCGGGCCGCGCCGACGCCCGCCGGGGACGGCCGCGCACCGGCCGTGGCCGCGGGCGTCGCCCCCCAAGGGGAGCCACCTCCGGCGGCCGGACACCGGTCCCGGCCGTGGGCGCCACCCTCGGGAGAAGCCCCTCCGGTCAGCGGGCTCCCGCCGCCTCAGACCAGGTCGTGGGCGAAGGGGATGGCCGAGCGGTGGGGCAGCTCGTCGATGTCGGCCGGGTCCACCGGCCGGTAGCCGATCCGCGCGTAGAAGGCGACCGCCTCGGGCTGGGCGGGGCCGGTGAACAGCAGGACCCGGGTGTAGCCGAGGTCGCGGGCGGCCTCCTCCAGGGCGGTCATCACCCGGCTGGCCAGTCCGAGGCGGCGGTGGCGCCCCGAGGTCCAGACGCGCTTGAACTCGGCGGTGTCGGCCATGGCCGCCCGGTCCTTCCTGTAGGGGCGCACGGCCCCTCCGGCGACGATCTCCCCGTCCAGCTCGGCCAGCACGAGGCGGCCGTGGGGAGCGGCGAACTCGGTCACCGGGTAGCGCGCGAGCTCACTGGCCGCGCCCTCGGCGCCGTAGCGCTCGGTGTACTCCTCCAGCAGCCCGTCGAGCAGCCCCCGCACCCGCGGGTCGTCGTGGCGCACGCGCAGCATGCGGACCGCACTGGTCCGCGGGTCCGCCGCGACGCCTTCGGCACTGGTGTGGGTCACGCGTTCCTCCCCCGTGGCCGACGGGGCCTCCCGCCGCCGTGGCGGCGCGGGGTGCCCGGTTCCGCCGAAATACCCGGTTTCGCCGACATGCACAGCTTTGCCGACATGCACAGTTTTGCTGGAATACTACGTGCGGGATCATCGGACCCGTGACACGGTCCGTGCGCCCTGCCGCCTCAGCACGGGCGGTCAGTCGGCGTTGGGCCCGTACCTGTTGTCGCGGTCCGCCGGGTCGTCGGGGTCGGCGATGCTGCCCAGGGCCGAGGCCACCGGAGGCAGGACCGACGCCACCGCGCACATGGCCACCGCCCATCCGGTGCCGAACAGGTAGTAGACGGGCAGCGCACCGGCGAACAGCAGCAGGCACGCTCCCATGACGAGGCTGTACTGGCGTACGCGGCGCTTCATCACGGCCCCCTCGGTCAACGGGAACCCCTCCACGCTACCCGGGTCGCTCCCCCCGTCCCCGGCCGAAGGCTTCCCGGACCCAGCGGAGGCACGACCGCGCGTGCCCGGGCCCCGGCACGGACGACTCCGCGCTCGAACGGGAACGCGCCTCAGGCCCCCGTGGCGGCCCGGTCGTCCGCGGGTGAGGGGGAACTCTCCCCGGCGGAGGCCGACGGCGCCCGGAAGAGGGTGCGTGCGCGCATCGCCCGGAACCCGTTCTCGATCTCGTACCCGGCCTCCAGCAGCCGCTGCCTGGCCTCCTCCGCGCTGCGCACGGTGGCCTCGTCGAAGACGAGGTTGTAGTAGCGCTCGGGCACCCGGTTGAGCACCGCGCGCAGGGTCCGCAGCGACGCGGTGGCCGCCGCGTCCCCGCCGAGCGTCTCGGGCAGGACCCCGTAGGCGCGGCGCGCCCACGCGGGCAGGGTGGCGTAGGACAGCGCGCCGACCGGGAACCACAGCGGTTTGAGCGGGGCCAGCCAGGACAGGCGCTCGGGCACCTTGGGCCACAGCAGGAAGCGCACCGCCTGCCGGGCCTCGGGGGTGGCGCGCAGGACCGGCCGGACCGAGGTCAGGTAGCGGCGCAGGTCGGCGACCGAGCGCGGCACGTCGTCGCGCGACAGGCCCACGTAGGTGGCCGTGCGCGACTGCTCGTCGAGGTAGCGGTCCGCGTCGCGGGCGGTCAGTGCGACGCCCGCGCGCAGGGCGTTCTCCAGGTAGGAGGAGACCTCCGCGCAGTGCACCCACACCAGCAGGTCGTGCTGGTCGACCCGGTGGAGGCGGCCGGTGGCCGGATCGGTGAAGGACAGCGCGCGGTGCACCCGGCGAATGCGCTCGCCGAGCGCGTCCGCCTCGGCGGGGCTGCCGTAGGTGGTGACGGCCACGAAGTGGGCGGTGCGCAGCAGGCGGCCGGTGGGGTCGGAGCGAAAGTCCGAGCGCTGCCACACCCCCTGCATGGCCACCGGGTGCAGGGCCTGGAGCATGAGGGCTCGCACGCCCGCCACCCACATCGACCGGTCCAGGTGGATCTTCCAGGTGACGCTCTCGGGGGCGGCGACGGTCGGCTGCATCCGGTCTCCTACGGGCTGCGGGGGGAGTTCGCACCGTGACTGCTCTGCCCCTCCACGATAGGCCCGGTGCTCCCCCGCCTCCCGGCGGGTCCGCGGCGCGGCCATCCGGCCCCGCTTCCCCCCACGCGCTCGGGGGCGCGGGGGCTGAGCCCACGGCGGGAGGCGACGGAGACGACCGCGTCCCCCGCGCTCAGGAGGGGCGGCCGCGCAGGTAGGCCAGGACCGCCTGGACGCGGCGGTGCACGCCGTCGTCCTGGGGCAGGTCGAGCTTGGCCAGGATGTTGCCCACGTGCTTGCCGACGGCGGCGTCGCTGACCGCCAGCTGGCGGGCGATCGCCCCGTTGGAGCGGCCCTCGGCCATCAGTGCGAGGACCTCGTGCTCGCGGGGGGTCAGACGCTCCAGCGGGTCGGCGCGGCGGCGCAGGAGCTGGCGCACCACCTCGGGGTCGACGAAGGTCGCGCCGTCCACCACCCGGCGCAGCACGGAGACGAACTCGCGGACGTCGCCCACCCTCTGCTTGAGCAGGTAGCCCACGCCCTGGCCGTTCCCGGAGTCGAGCAGGTCGGTGGCGTAGCTCAGCTCCACGTACTGGCTCAGCGCGACCACCGCCAGGCCGGGGCGCTCGCGGCGCAGCCGGACGGCGGCCCGCAGCCCCTCGTCGGTGAAGTCGGGCGGCATGCGGATGTCGGTGACCACGAGGCCGGGCCCGTGCTCGGCGACGGCCGACGCCAGCGCCTCGGCGTCGCCGACCGAGGCCACGACGGGGAAGCCGAAGCGCTCCAGGATTCCGGACAGGCCCTCCCGGAGCAGGACGCCGTCCTCGGCCAGGACGGTGGGGACCGGGGGCGCGTCGGGGGTCACGCCAGCGGTGTCGGGGGGACGGGGCCGCACGGAAGCTCCACTCGGATTCGGGTAGGTCCGCCCTCGGGGCTGGACAGCTCCATTGTGCCGCCCATGACGGCGACCCGGTCCTTGAGGCCGGTGAGCCCGGACCCGCGGGCGGGGTCGGCGCCGCCCGCGCCGTGGTCGGTGACCTCGACCAGCAGGGTGTCGGACCGGCCCGGCGCGCCGGGGGCCGTGCCGGCGTGCACGGTGACGGCGTTGGCCCCGGTGTGCTTGCAGACGTTGGTAAGGGCCTCGGCGACCACGAAGTAGGCGGTGCCCTCCACGTGGGCGGGCAGGCGTCCGCCGAGCCGCGCGTGCACCGTCACGGGCACGGGACAGCGGTCGGCCAGCTCCTCCAGGGCGGCGGACAGGCCCCGGTCGGTGAGGACCCGGGGGTGGATGCCGCGCACCAGTTCGCGCAGCTCGGTGATGAGTTCGTCGGCCTTGGTCTGGGCGGCGACCACGCGCTGGTCGGCCTCGCTGCCCTCCTCCAGGTCCAGACGGGCCACGCCCAGGTCCATGGACAGGGCGACGAGCCGCTGCTGGGCGCCGTCGTGCAGGTCGCGCTCGATGCGCCTGCGCTCGTACTCGAAGGCGTCGACCAGGCGGGCCCGCGATTCGGTGACCTGGTTGAGCTCGGCGTGCAGGACCCCCTTGGGCGGGCCGACCAGCAGGGTGCGGGCCAGCAGGGAGTGCAGGCACGCCAGGGCCGCGGACGCGTAGAGCAGGGCGACCAGCAGCGGCGGGGCCAGGAGGGTGTAGGGCGCGGCCTCGGCGCTGGAGGTGAGCGTCACGAGGCCGAGGTCGACGACGGAGCCGGGAACGCCGTCGAGGAGGAACGGGCCGGAGATCAGGATGACCACGAGCATCAGGAGGAAGCCCGTGAACATGCCGGTGACCCCGGCCAGGGGGAGCATCAGCCCCGCGTAGGCCACCTCCCGCCAGGTGGCGGCCTCGGTGTAGCGGGTGCGCACCCACCCCCACAGCCCGGGGACCGGTTCGCGGTGCCCGCTCACCCGGGGGCCGCCCCCGACCAGGCCCAGGCGCCAGCGCTCCAGCGCGCCCAGGGGGATGGCGACCAGCGGGCCGAACAGGAGCGTGAACGTCAGGCACAGGACCAGCACCAGCACGATCCCGGCGTAGTCGGCGGACGCCTGGATCCTTCCGGTCCACGCCATGAACAGCGCCACCCAGGGCGCCAGGACGGGAGAGGCCACGAAGAACAGGGCGAAGGCCACCAGGACGGTGCTGCCGCTGTAGGCGAGGCCCCGCCAGGGCCAGGGGGTGAGCAGGAAACGCCGTGTCCCGAGCGCCTGGAACAGGGCGCGCGGCGCGTTCGGGGACTCCGCGGAAGTGGTCATGGCCCAACGTTAGGCAGGCCCGGCGCGCGCGGGAATCCGCTGCGCCACCCGCTCGGGGGTGGGGCTGGCCCTACCGTTCCTGAACAGTGATCAGAAGTGACCCCTGGGGGTCACGCTGGCACTGCACCCATCCCGAACGGTTCTGGATGGGCTGGGTCGCCGCGTTCCTGCCGCGTCCGGCCACGCGCATCGCGTGCACGCTCCGTGACGGGTGGGCGGTTTCCCTCACACCCAGGACTACCCGGTGCGGCCTGGGCGGTCCGATGCCCCGCACCATCACTCCGGTGGTGTGGGGGCGGTGCCGTCCGTCGCCGGACCGGGTGGCCCTGGGCGCGCCGCCCGACCGCGATGCTGGCAGCATCGTGCCGGGAGACCTTCCTACGTGTGGTGGACAGGGGTTGTTGCCAGTGCTGGGCACCCCACCGGGAGGTGTACGCCGGATCCACGGCGATCACCGACACCCCCAGGGTGTGAGCCATCGACACCAACCGGGACCGCAGCCGAGCGGTGGGAAAACCACTGATCAACTGCCGGAACTTTTTGCGCCGTCCGTGCTTCTCCCGAGACTTGTCCGCAGAGAAGTCCAGGTCCTCCACCGCGATGGCCCGCACCCCGCACCCGGTGGCCCAGCGCAGCAGCCGGGACAGGGCATGGCGCACTTGCGCGTCCCGGTGCTGGGAGTTCCCGGACAACTCGAAGGCGAACCGGCGCGGGTCCCCGACCGGGTTGCCGTGGGTGTCGAGTCGCCAGGCGGCCAGGTGGTCGGCGTTGGCGTCCACCCCGACCACCCCGTGGGCCAGTGCCGCCTCCCACGGCACCTGCGGGACAGGGGCGGGGGTCCAGGACGCGCTCACGTACCACCGGCCTCGGCCGGTGTCGTGGTGGATGCGGTAGGCCACCGCCCCGTCGGCCTCGACCCGGTCGGCCCACGCGGTGCCCCGATGGGCGAAGGCCACCCGGCCCGAGAGCACGTACCGACCATGCGCAGCGTTGGCCAGATGCGCCAGCGGAGCGGGCAGCCGGATGCTGACCTGCCCCTCAGGGGTGATACGGATCGTCTCGTTGCCGTGGCGTTTGCCGGACTCACCATCAGCTTGGAGAAGGAAGCGTGCGGCTTCCCACTGAGCCCGCCACGCGGTTTCGGTTAGATATGCCCGGTCCAGGTGGTGGCGGGTGTTGAGCAGCCGTTTGCCGCCGCGCACCACATGGACCCGCTCCGCTTCCCAGTCGGCCACCGCCGCCGCGTACCGGTCCTCCAGAGCGGCCAGGCGTCGGGACTTGGCATGCCACTCCCGCCGACAGGCGTACCCGCCCGGGGCACCCTGGGCGCCCGGGGTCCCGAGGGGTTGGGACAACCGGCGGCGCAGGGTGTCGATTCCGGCCTGGAGACGGTGCAGATGGGCGGCCTGGCTGCGGCGGGCCAGCGCCCACTGCTCGTTGGAGGCCTTGGTGATCGCTCCCGCCCACCGCGACGAGGACTCAGGGGTCAGTTCCCGTTTACGGGCCGCCCAGGCGTTTTTGTCGTGGCCGGTGCCGTCCGCGCATCGGGTGGCCAGGTCTGTGGAGGCGAGCGAGCCCAGGTGCGCGCCCACGGCCCGCAGCACCGCCTCATCCTCAGGGGTGAGGCCCTTGAGCCGATCACGCACGCTCACCCTGGTCGGCGCGGGGACCAGGAACGGATCAGCGATCGACCGCAACCGCCGTATGCCGGTACCTGCCATCCCTTCCCACCCCCCGACCCTGCCGGTTTCGTCACTGTGTTCGACACGACCGTAGCCAGAACCAGGGGCGCCTGTCCGGAGAACCAGCGAACTCCCCGGACAGACTTTCTCCGGCGGGCCGTCCACCGGGACGGGGGCACACAGCCACACACCGCCTTCCGACAGCAGCACAGGATGACTCCTGTGCCCTCGTGTGCGTTTGAGTGGCTTCCCGCTCCAACAGCTAACAACCCCCGGCCGGACCCGGGCGGGTCCGGACCGCCGTCTGTCGCCGCCGTTGCGGGCCCTCCCGCGAACGCGCTCCGGGGGCACCGCCGCGCACATGGAGGTCGCCCTCACGCCGGGCCCGCCCGCGAGCCCGGCCCGGGGCGCGCGGAGGCCGCCGGAACCCCGGCGGGGGCGCCGGGGAGAGGGGTCCGTGGCCTTCGGGGGAGTGGCCGCGCGTGCGCCGCAGCTCAGGACGATAGAGTCGGACGACGTGAGTGCGAAACCGCTGATCCCCGATGTCCTGGCTGCCCGCTACGCGTCCGCGGAGCTGACCCGGCTGTGGTCCCCCGAGTACAAGGTGGTCGCCGAACGGCGGCTGTGGCTGGCCGTGCTGCGCGCCCAGGCGCGTCTGGGCGTGGACGTTCCGGCCGGTGTGGTCGAGGACTACGAGAAGGTCCTGGAGCAGGTGGACCTGGCCTCCATCGCCGAGCGCGAGCGGGTCACCCGCCACGACGTCAAGGCCCGCATCGAGGAGTTCAACGCCCTCGCCGGGCACGAGCACGTGCACAAGGGCATGACCTCGCGCGACCTGACCGAGAACGTCGAGCAGCTCCAGGTGCGCGACAGCCTGCTGCTGGCGCGCGACCGGGTGGTGGCGCTGCTGGCCCGGCTGGGGAGGCTGTCGGCCGAGTACGGCGAGACGGTGATGGCGGGCCGCTCCCACAACGTGGCGGCGCAGGCCACGACGCTGGGCAAGCGTTTCGCGTCGATCGCCGACGAGGTGCTGGTCGCCCACGGGCGGCTGGAGGAGCTCATCTCCCGCTACCCGCTGCGCGGGATCAAGGGCCCGGTGGGCACCGCGCAGGACATGCTGGACCTGCTGGGCGGGGACCGCGCCGCGCTCACCGCCCTGGAGGACGAGGTGGCCTCCCACCTCGGGTTCGAGCGTCGGTTCACCAGCGTGGGCCAGGTCTACCCGCGCTCGCTGGACTTCGAGGTGCTGACCGCGCTGGTGCAGCTGGCCGCCGGCCCCTCGTCGCTGGCCAAGACCATCCGCCTGATGGCCGGGCACGAGCTGGTCACCGAGGGGTTCGCCGAGGGCCAGGTGGGCTCCTCGGCCATGCCGCACAAGATGAACACGCGCTCCTGCGAGCGGGTCAACGGGCTGACCGTGATCCTGCGCGGGTACGCGTCCATGGCCGGTGAGCTGGCCGGGGACCAGTGGAACGAGGGCGACGTGTCCTGCTCGGTGGTGCGCCGGGTGGCCCTGCCGGACGCGTTCTTCGCCTTCGACGGGCTGGTCGAGACGATGCTGACGGTGCTGGACGAGTTCGGCGCCTTCCCCGCGGTGGTCTCCGCCGAACTCGACCGCTACCTGCCGTTCCTGGCCACGACCAAGATGCTCATGGCCGCGGTGCGCGCCGGGGTGGGCCGCGAGACCGCCCACGAGCTGATCAAGGAGCACGCCGTGGGCTCGGCCCTGGCCATGCGCCAGGAGGGCGCGGGCAACCGGCTGCTGGACCGCCTGGCCGAGGACGCGCGCTTCCCGCTGGACCGCGCGGAGCTGGACGCGCTGCTGGCGGACCGGATCACCTTCACCGGCGCCGCCGCCGACCAGGTGGCCGCCGTGGTGGGGCAGATCGACCAGATCGTGGCCGCGCGCCCGGAGGCGGCCGCCTACTCCCCCGGTTCGATCCTGTAGGGGGCTTGGGGCCTGCGTTGCAGGGGCCCGGGACGGCACCGCGGCGCCGTCCCGGGCCCCTCGTCGTGTGCGCGGCGAACGGTCGTGCGGCGACGCGTGTATGACGCAGTTCACTGTCGCTAGCACTCGGTCCGAAAGTTAACACCTATTACGGTTGTGCTGTCGGCACGCCCAACCCCCGTCCCCTCGGAGCAACCATGATCGACCCCGAATCCTTCGGTACCGCGCTGTGGACCGTGCTGACCGTCGCCGCGGTCGTGGTCGCCTTCGGGCTGGCCGCCCTGTCGGACATGGCCATGCGCCGCCGCGAGGACCGCGCCGGGCGCACCGGCCCCGTCACCGCGCGGACGGGCGGGCGGGACCGGGTGAACGGCAACGGAAGCGGGCCCGTCGGCGGTGGAAACTCCCATACCTGAGGCCGACGCCGTTTTCGCAGGGGACGCTGTCCCCCGGTCCGCCCCCCGGTGACGGCGTCTGCCCGGTCCGGTCCCCGCGGTGGCCGCCTCTCCCCCGCCCGGCCGCGCCGCTCAGGCCACCAGGCGGGCGAACAGCTCCGGGTCGGCGTTGCCCCCCGAGACGACCGCGACCGTCTCCTGCGGGCGGCCGGGCGCGGTGGGCACACGGCCCGCCAGGACCGCGGCGGCGGCCAGGGCCCCGCTGGGTTCGGCGACCAGGCGCGCCCCGTGGGCGAGGGCCGCGACGGCGCGGGCGATCTCCTCCTCCGTCACGGTGACGACCTCGTCCAGGCGGGCGCGCAGGTGGGCGAAGGTCAGCTCGGACAGGCACACGCGCACCCCGTCGGCCATGGTGCGGTGGGTGCGCTCGGGCGGCCAGGTGACGAGGCTCCCGGTGCGCAGGCTCTCGGCGGCGTCGGCGGCCAGTTCGGGCTCCACCCCCACGACGCGGACCCGGCGCGGACCTCCGGCGACCAGCGCGGCGGTGGCCACCCCCGAGGCCAGTCCGCCTCCGCCGACGGGCACGACGACGGTCGCGACCTCGGGTGACTGCTCCAGGATCTCCAGGCCGACGGTGCCCTGGCCCGCAATGACGTGCGGGTCGTCGAAGGGCGGGACGAGGGCGAGCGACTCCTCGTCCCGGAGCCGCAGGGCGGTGGCCTCCCGCTGCTGGGGGTCGACCATGACGATGCGGGCGCCGAGGGCGCGCATGCGGTCGACCTTCACCCTGGGCGCGCCCTCGGGGACGACGACGGTGCAGGGCGCCCCGTGCCGGGCGGCGGCGTGGGCGAGCGCCTGGCCGTGGTTGCCCGAGGAGTGGGTCACCACGCCGCTCCGGCGCTGGGCGGGGTCGAGCAGGGCGACAGCGTTGGCGGCGCCGCGGAGCTTGAAGGCCCCGGTGGGCTGGAGGCTCTCGGGTTTGAGCAGGAACGGCGGCCCTCCGGCGGGGCCCGCCGTCAGCGGGGTGAGCACCACCTCCCCGCGCAGGCGTTCCCGTGCGGCGCGGACGTCCTCCACCGTGATCAGTTCCATGCGCCCTCTATGCCCGGTGCCCGCTCCGGCCACTCGTCCGGTCAGGCCGCTCGCGGGTCCCTCCGATTCCCCATGGCGAAGTGGCGCGCGCCGGGGGCGAGCGCCGCGGCTCCCGGGGCCAGGAAGCAGAGGGCGGCGCACACGGCGAGGACCGCCTCCGCGCCGAAGGCCTGGGTCGCCGGGGCGATCAGCGCGAGTCCGACCGGGGCCAGGCCGTAGGAGAAGAGGAAGTCCAGGGAGGAGACGCGGGCGAGCTTGTCGGGCGCGACCTCGCGCTGGGCGGCGGTGAACCACGGGACGTTGAACAGTTCGATCCCCACTCCGGCCAGGGCGTAGGCGGCGAACACCGTCCACGGGCCCACGGGGAGGAGCAGGCTCAGCGGCGCGAGGCCGTACAGGGCCAGGCCCGCCAGCGCGACCCACCCCTGGGAGGAGGGGCGCCAGCGCCCGATCAGCAGCGCCCCGGCCAGCGCGCCGCCGGTGTAGGCGGTCAGCGCGCCCGCCAGCACCGCCTCGGTGCCGTACGTGTCGCGGCTGACCACGGGGAGCAGGACGCCCGTGGCGGAGTACCCGGTGGCGATCACCGCCGTCAGTGCGCCCAGCCCCGCGAGGAACCACGTGTGGCGCCGGGCCTCGCGCAGCCCCTCGCGGAAGTCGGCGACCAGGGAGGGGCCGCGCGCGGGCGCGGTGCGCGTGGCGTGCGCGGCGTCGCCCCTGGTCGGCGCGAGCACGGCCCGGCCCCTGGGCGGCGCCAGCGCGGCGACCGCCCAGAGCGCGGCGGTGACCAGGAGGAGGGCGTCCACGCCCAGGACCGTGGAGAGCAGCGCCGTCGCCCCCGGGGCGACCAGGGTGGTGACCCGCACGGAGATGGTGAGCGCCGCGTTGGCGCGCTGGCGCCGCGGTTCGTCCACGACCTCGGCGGTCAGCGCCTGGAAGGCGGGTCTACAGGCTCCCTGGCCCGCGCCCACGGCCGCCGCGGCGACGGCCGCGAGCCCGAGGGCGGAGGTCGCCACTCCCGCGGCGACCAGCGGCGTGGCCGCCGCCGCGAGGATCCCTGCCCACAGCACCACCGCGCGGCGGGAGAGCCGGTCGGCCAGCAGGCCGCCGAGCGGCAGCGCGAGGAGGAACCCGCCGGTGCGGGTGGCCAGGAGCAGGCCGAGGCCCACGGCGGTGAGCGTTCCGTCCAGGACGGCCAGGCCGAGGATGAACGGCATGGCCCACGTGGCCAGCCCCGAGGCGGTGCTCCCCGACCACAGGCGCAGGAAGGCGGGGTCCGAGAGCACGTGCGCGCGCGGTGGGGCCGTGGGCCCGGTGTCGGTCTGCTGGGGGTGGGCCATGGTCTCTCCACGTCCTCTCCACGGGTGGTCACCGACGAAGCGCTCTGACGCCGCCCCCGCCCGGGCGTGTGCGCGGGAGGGCCCGCCCCCGCCGCGCGGCGGGGCGGTGTCCACCGGACACGCGCCGGGGGCGCGAACTCCGACCCCGCTAATGACAATGGTTATCGTTTTATCTACAATAGCGCGCGGACTCCGGTACTCAGAACGTCCGGTGCTCCCCGTTGGCGCCCCGTGTTACTCCCCACCCCCTTGGAAGGACGACCGTGGACCGCTCCCTCGTGGACCGACTGCCCCCACCGCTGCCCGCCGAACAGATCCTCGCCGTCAACCCGCCGAGAAAGGACCTGCACACCACCCGCTCCTACGCGTGGAACGGCTGGGAGTTCGAGGTGCCGCCCGGGGTCTTCCTCCCCGGCGGGACCAGCAGGATGATCCACCAGCGCATCCTGGAGGACGACATCGACGTGCGCGGACGGCGCTACGCCGCCATGGGCGTGGGCCTGGGCGTGGAGGCCGTCGCCGCCGGGGCCCGCGGCGCCGACCGGGTCCATGCCGCCGACGTCCACGCGCCCAGCGTCGAGGCCGCCGCCCGCAACTTCGCGCGCCTGCTCCGGGGGCGCACCGCCACCGAACTCGTCCCGGTGACCGGTGACATGTTCGGGGGCTTCCCGGACGGGACCCGGCTCGACGTGGTCACCTTCAACCCGCCCGCGGTCAGCCGGGCGGTCAGCACCGACCCCGACGTCGTGCGCAACGTGTGCGTGGGCGCGCCGGTCACGGAGAAGTTCTTCACCCAACTGGCCGAGCGCCCGCTCCTGGCCCCCGGCGCGGAGGTCTTCCTCATCGCCTCGAACACCGCCGACCTGCGCCGCATCGTCGGGCACGCGGAGGCCACCGGCTTCCGGGCCGGGGTGCACCACCGGCACGACTGGGGCGACGGGGTCCTGACCTACCTGTTCCGCTTCCAGGAGGTCGCCGGGAGATGACCCTCGACGACCTCTTCCGCGACGCCGCCGACCGGGTCGGCGACACCGTGGCCACCAGCGTCTTCTGGCTCCACCACGGCACCCGCCTGGCCGGGGGCGACACCACCTACCTCAACCACTACGTCGCCGTCCGCGTCGGCGGGGCCTTCGGGGCCTGCGCCTTCGAGGACGGGCAGATCCCGCCGGACCTGTGCCGCGAGGCCTCGGGAGCCCCCCTGGCCGAACTGCTCGCGCAGGGCCCCCTCCCCCTGCGGGTGGCCGCCCTGGACGCCCACCTCGCCCACACCGCGCCGCACCGCGAGGACCCCCGGGCCGAGCCGGTCACCCTGCCGGCCGGGACGCCCGAACAGCGCGCGGAGGCCCGGGACGCCGCCGTCGCCTCCCTCGTCCCCATCACCGAGGGCGCGCGAATCGCGCTGATCGGCGTCGTCAACCCCCTCGTGGCAGCCATCCGCGAACGCGGCGGCGAGTGCCTGCCCTGCGACCTCAACCTGCGTACCACCCGGTGGGGCGACCCCGTCTCGGAGTCCATGGAGGAGGTGGTCGACGCGGCCGACGCCGTCGTGGCCACCGGCATGACCCTCGGCAACGGCACCTTCGACCCGCTCCTGGCACGGTGCCGCGGGCGCGGTGTCCCCCTGTACGTCTACGCCCAGAGCGCGAGCGCGGTGGCGCGCGCCTTCCTCGGCCGCGGAGTCGACGGAGTCTCCGCCGAGCCCTTCCCCTTCTCCCAGTTCAGCGCCGACCCCACGAGGCTCTACCGCTACCGGGCGACCCCGGCGGCCTGAACACCCGCGACCTCCTCCCCGGGCGGGCGCGTGCACCGTCGCGTTCCGACGCACGCGCCCGCCCCAGCCACCAGTAAGGAGAACGACCGTGGACGAGCACGCCTCCGACGCGATCGGCCGCCCCGACCTCATCGACCTGGGCGGCGGACTGCTGTGCCTGCGGTTCGAGACCCTCAAGGCGCTCTCGGCCGCGGCCGCCGTCCGCCACCTCGTCGAGACCGGCGCCGTCCGCCCCGGCGACACCGTGGTGGACAGCTCCAGCGGCGTCTACGCACACGCGCTGGCGCTGGCCTGCCACCGGTACGGACTGCGCTGTCACATCATCGGTTCCACCACCGTGGACCGCACCCTGCGCGTACAGCTGGAGGTCCTGGGCGTGCGCCTGGAGCAGATGGAGCCCAGCGACGACCTTCGCCTGGACCAGAGCCGCCGGGTGCGCCGCGTCCGGGAGGTCCTGGCCGCCCACCCGGACCACCACTGGATGCGCCAGTACCACGACCCCGTCCACTACCTGGGCTACCGCGAGGTCGCCGAGACGGTCCGCCGGGAGACGGCGGGCGCGGACCTCACGCTCGTGGGGGGTGTGGGAACCGGCGTGTCCACCGGCGCGCTGGGCACCTACCTGCGCGAGGCCGACCCGGGGACCCGCCTGGTGGGGGTGCAGCCGTTCGGGAGCGTCACCTTCGCCAGCGACGGCGTGCCCGACCGGGACATCATCATCGCGGGGATCGGCAGCGCCATCCCCTTCGGCAACGTCGACCACACCCTCTACGACACCGTGCACTGGACCGGTTTCACGGCGGCCCTGGCCGGGTCGGTCGACCTGCTCCGGCGGCACGCCGTGTTCGCGGGGCTCTCCAGCGGCGCCGCCTACCTGGCCGCCCGGTGGGAGCTGGGGCTCTCCCCCGGCCGGACGGTGGTGTTCGTCGCGGCCGACACCGGCCACCGCTACACCGAGTCGGTCTTCTCCCGTCACCGGGAGGCCGAGGCGGTGGAGGACCTCAAGCCGCTGGACGTCACCGGCACCTCGGAGCTGCGCCTGCCCTGGGCGCGCATGGAGTGGCGCCGGGCCGGGGCGCCGCGACAGGCGGAGTTCGACCGCACGGCCTGAGCCGGACGCGCGGGCGCGGGCCCGGTGGGGGTCCGCGCCCGCGTTCGGGGGAGGCCGCGTTCGGGGAACCCGCGTCCGTGTCGCGCGGCCCGCCCCGCCGCGCGATCCGGGTGGTGCGGCCCACCCGGCCCGGGGCGGGATAATCGATGCCGATGCGTACCGAATGGACACCGGATGATCTGCCCGGACGAGCGTTCTACCAGCTGATGACGGCCGTGATCCTGCCGCGCCCGATCGCGTGGGTCTCCACCACGTCCGCGGCGGGCGTGGACAACCTGGCGCCGCACTCCTTCTTCACCGTCGCGTGCACCCAGCCGCCGATCGTGCAGTTCACCTCGGTGCGGCGCAAGGACTCGCTGCGCAACGCGGAGGAGACCGGCGAGTTCGTGGTCAACCTGGCCCCGGAGCCGATGCAGGAACAGGTCAACGCCAGCGGCACCTCCTACCCGCCGGAGGTGAGCGAGTTCGAGGCGCTGGGGATCGGGCGCGAGCCCAGCGCGTCGGTGCGCCCGCCCCGGGTGGCGGGCTCCCCGGTGGCGCTGGAGTGCGTGCTGCACTCGACCGTGGGCCTGGGCGACTCGACGGTGGTGTTCGGCCGGGTGGTGCGGGCGGCCGTGGACGAGTCGGTGCTGGTGGACGGGCACCCCGAGGCGACCCTGCTGCGCCCGCTGGCGCGGCTGGGCCGCAACGAGTGGTCCACGCTGGGCGAGGTGCGGGCCGTCGACCGGATCCCCTACCGGCCCTGACCGGCGGCTGCCACCGGCGGGCCCGGCCTGCGGTCAGACGCGCAGGTCCACCTCCGGGAAGGGGAAGGCCGACAGGCGGTGCAGGACGCCCGAGGGGTCGCCGCTCCAGTCCATGGCGCGCATCTGGGCGGCGCTGCGGCGGCCGGTGGCGGCGCGCACCAGCTCGAAGGCCGTGGCCGACCACTCCAGGTCGGCCCGCTCGCCGAAGGACCACTCCTGGCCGGTGTCCGTCGCCGCCACGCGCACCCCGGGCAGGTCCGGGGACCACGCGCGGGCCGTCGCGCCCAGGACGAAGGCGGCCAGCTCGTCGGCGTGCTCGGGCTGGGCCGACATCCCCAGGGCGCCCCGGACGTCGTTCTCGTGGTGCCACACGTCGACCGCGGGCAGGGAGTAGCGGGCCCTGGTGCGGGTGGCGAAGACCTCCAGCAGCGCCGGGGTGTCCGCGCGCCAGGCCGCGCAGAGCCCCGCGATGTCCAGGTGCTCGCGCTCGGACACCTGGCGGGCGGTGACGGCGTCGTCCGCCGGGGGCGTGACCCGTTCCGCGGGCACGTCGGCGCAGAGCCCGGCCAGGTGGGCGTAGGTCTGCTGGACGGTCCACGCGGGCAGGGCGGGCACGGGGGCGGCGAGCTGCTCCGGGCCCAGGTCGTCGGCGAGCGCGAGCATGCGCTCCTGGCAGGAGGTGTAGATCTTCGCGGTGTTCATGGCGCCACGGTACCGAACGCTGTTCGGTACCGTGGCGCCGGGACCGCGCGGGCCTCTTCGGCCCTCACGTGGGGGGTACGGTCCCTCCGGGATGGTCAGGTCACGGCTCCTGGCAGGTCACCTGCGGCTCCGTGTTT